>JBAXTQ010000199.1:0-7152 GCA_037130115.1 Methylococcaceae bacterium | reverse complement strand
CTTACGAATTTGGCTACCGCCGCATCAGTATTGAACGTCCCTTGCGTGAATCCTATCAGTTTAGTGATGAACGAATTAGCACCTTGCGTTTTGTCACTGGCCCGTTAAACGCCGCCATGCAATGGCTCTATGCAGAATACGGAGTAGAAGAAAGTCCCCGTCAATGGTCGGATGCACCGGATTGTAAAAACTACGGTGACTTAACCGAACACGGCGATGCCATTCGCAAACATCTAAAAATTCATTTTACCGAGCTTAAAGAAAAACAAATCAAAGACCTGCTTGATCGTAAAACCTGGCTGGATCAAAAAAACCTGTTGCTCAAAGCCAGGCAACTGCAACAAGTGATCGGCACCGCGCAACACGATGACATGAACGGGTTTGACGACGCCCTTAACGCCGCCTGTAAAAAATCAGCTCTGACCTTGGATGCCAAAGAGAAAAAACAGCTTAAAGCCGCAGTCAGTTGGAAAAACCCTGCTGCCGAAAAAGTCATCAAGAAAATTCATAAAGGTAAAGCCAATCCACTTTACGGCTTGTTTGCCGTCAACGGCCAAGTGCTGGAATATCAAGCTGATAGTGATTTGCGTGATAATGAAAACGTCGCCCTTGATCCATCAAAAACCGTTAACGCCATTAACGAAGCCTATTTTCTTAAAGAAGTGCAACCCCATGTACCGGATGCCTGGATAGATGCCAGTAAAAAAGACCACAAGGATCAGGAGATAGGCATCGTCGGTTATGAAATCCCGTTTAACCGGCATTTCTATCAGTATCAGCCGCCCAGAGACTTAGTGGATATTGATGCCGATTTGGATGCCGTCAGTGGCGATATTATGAAGTTGTTGCAAGAGGTGCATTCGTGATAACACCCAATGCCCAACAAAGTGATTTTACCGACGAAATCTGTTTAGGATGCGCCAGTTTTATGAGGCCTACGCGCAGAATAAGAAAGTGTCGGCACTGCTGACACAATTGTCGTGGACACATAACTTAATTATTCTCAGTAGTGGGATGGGCAAAGTGCCAGTGTGCCCATGTTTAGATGATTGGACAGGTTTGATGGGCACGCGTTGCTTTGCCCATCCTATGATCCGATCAAAAACTCTCAACATTGTTGAGAGAAATACAACTTAAAGCAGATGGATTTTTTAAAGCAGGATGTACAAGGATTTCTTTGCCTATCCTACGATTTACAAGAGTTTTACGCGCTGAATAGCGGCGCTGGAGAATAACCATGAAATATCAAAAGCAATTGCGAAACAGCCTGTTGCGCAATTATGATAAATTACTTTAAGATCCTTAGTAATAAGGAAGCATCTCGTTGGGATGAAGCCAAATTTACTATTCTAAAATATTGTTTAATCATTCGGAAAGCCAGCTATGCAAATCACCCCTTATTTAGAAAAAAAGATTGTTAAGGCTGTACAAACCTCCATGTTAATTGAGGGTTACAAAGTGGCTATTTCGCAGGATATTAAAATGAAAGCCCAAAACCTTATGGAGCAATACCGTGTCCAGGTATCACAGCCAAAAAAGTGATATTTATCTTCCCGGTACGGCTATTCCAAAAAATAAACTGGATATATTAGTAAACTCAATCAAAAATAAAAATTTATTGGAGATTAGCCATGAAACGCAATAAAAAAAGCCCGATTCTTGATGCGATTTACGAAACAGCGTGTGATTTGCATAGTTGCGGGGCTTTTACGGATGAGCAAATGAATAAATATGCGCAACTTGCCCCCAGCCCTATTATTTTGGATGCGGATGTTTTGGCCTGTTTGAATAATAAATGTGATTTTAATCCTGAAAAAATGCGGGTTTTGATTAACGATTGGTTACGCAAGGAGTTTGAAATAGCGCGGTCTGTTTCATGAACAGCAAGCAGCAAAAAACAAAAAACGCGATTTTCTCAAAACCTATATCAACATCAATTGAATGGTCAGATATTGAAAGTTTAATTAGCGCGTTAGGTGGTGAAATTAAACAAAATAAAGGTTCTCGTGTGCGAATAGATTTAAAGGGTTACTCGCTCAATATTCATTCACCACACCCACAAAAAGAAGTCAAAATATACGTTGTTAAACTGTTACGCGAATTTTTAGAAAAGGCAGGTATTCAATGATTTACAAAAATTATGAAGCTCAAATCAGCTTTAGTGAAGAAGACGAAATTTTTTTTGGGCGTGTGGTCAATATCGAACGCGACATTATTGCCTTTGACGGTTGCTCGGTGCAGGAATTAAAACAGTCGTTTCATCTGGCAATCGAAGAATACTTGCAAGATTGCAAAGACACAGGGAAAAAACCTGAAAACCCCATCCTAACCAGTCAATCTCAACAGGCTTTTGATTATGGCAATTGGTCACCCACGCGATGAAATATCAGGCTTATGCTGAATATAAGGATTCTGGAGTTGAGTGGTTGGGAAAGATTCCTAGTCATTGGCAAGACATTAGGCTCAAATATGTTGCCGATTTAGAAGGTGAAAAAATTGAGCAGGGTTCAACTCTCAAATATGTTGGAATGGAAAATATTGCGTCTGGAAATGGAAAGTACATTGCTAAAGACGATACAAACCCTGAAGGTCTATCTACATCCTTTTCAAAAGGAGACGTGCTTTGTGGAAAGTTAAGGCCATATCTAGCCAAGTCATGGTTGGCTGATTTTTCAGGTATTTGTTCCTCAGAATTTCTTGTTTTAAGAAGCAAACAGGTTTGTCCGCAGTTCCTTAATTACTACACGCTAACTGATGAGTTTATTAGTCAAGTGAATTCATCAACGTATGGATCAAAAATGCCTAGGGCTAGTTGGGATTTTATAAGTTTAATGGACGTTCCGGTTCCTTTAGATAATGAATCAGAAATTATCGCCAACTTCCTCGATCACGAAACTGCCAAAATCGATACTCTGATTGAAAAACAACAACAACTAATCAAACTGCTCAAAGAAAAGCGTCAGGCAGTGATTAGCCATGCCGTCACCAAAGGCTTAAATCCCAACGCCCCCATGCGCGACTCCGGTGTTGAGTGGTTGGGTGAAGTTCCAGAGCATTGGGTGGCTTGCTGCCTTAAACATATAAAATCGACTGAGCCAAATGCTTTTGTTGATGGGCCTTTTGGCAGTAATTTAAAGTCTGAACATTTTGTTGATGATGGGGATGTGTATGTAGTTGAAAGCAACTTTGCAACGACTGGAAAAATTGACACATCAAAACTTAAAAAGGTTAGCAAGCGGCATTTTGAAACTATAAAAAGAAGTTCTACAAAAGGCGGTGATATTATCTTGGCAAAAATTGGAGCAAGGTACGGTAGCTCATCAATCTTACCAGAACTTGATAAAGAAGCTGTTGTTTCGGGAAACTCGCTCAAGTTAACGGTAAATGAACGATTGGTTAGAAATGAATATGCCAATGAATTATTGCGTTTTCTAAAAGCTAATGATGCAATGGATGATGGAGTTAATATCACAGCCCAGCCAGCATTATCTTTAGGTGGACTGAACAATCTCCCTTTCTTAAGAGTTCCACTAAATGAACAGGATCAAATTATTGAATATGTCAAAAACATAAAAATAAAATTCGATGCTTTGACTCTTAATGCGGAGCATTTTATTTTACTTGCAAAAGAACGCCGCACCGCACTAATCTCCGCCGCCGTTACCGGCAAAATCGACGTGCGCAATTTCAAAGCAACAGGAGTATAAAACATGCTTGCCATTCGCCAGATTATTGAAGACCCACAAGACGTGATTGCGATTCCGCCTGAATTTCGTCATCGTCGTATTGAAGTTATTTTTTTAGCACTTGAGCCAGAGTTAACAGAGCTAGAATGTAAACCTGGAGTTTTAAAAGACCAATTAGGTGATAAGTTTTTTGAGTCTTTCCCGGATACGGAATTAGATTTATGAGGATTGTCTTCGCACTGCGGAGACAATTAAGTTGGACACATTTTACGAATTTCCGCTTGTTCCCAAGCTCCAGCTTGGGAACTCAATGGGTGAAGCTCCAGCTTCGCGACACGGGAAGCTGGAGCTTCCATACGACATTCCCAAGCTGGAGCTTGGGAACGAGCAAATTTAGCGAGGTTTTTCCTGATGTTCAGATTGTGCAGACACTGTCTGCATAATTAAGTTGGGGTCATTTTACCTATTCCGCTGGTTCCCAAGCTCCAGCTTGGGAACTCAATGGGGAAGCTCCAGCTTTGCGAGACGGGAAGCAGGAGCTTCCAATACTGCATTTCCAAGCCGGATCTTGGGAACGAGTAAAAATTAAATTTCCAGTTCTCATCGCTGTAAGCCCACACAGATACCATCCCTTCAAGGGATGTTATCTGTTAGCATAGAAATTATTTCCGAGAATCTATAGATGAATGGGAGGGCATTGTGAAATGAATAACGTGACGGCGTTCGCCGAAATTGACTGCTTAAAAAATCGCCTTGACAGTCTTCGCCCGTTGCCGGAAAACACCGTGCGCACGCTGCATGAGCAGCAGGTTTTGGAATGGACTTATCATTCAAACGCGATTGAAGGCAACACGCTGACGCTAAAAGAAACCAAGGTTGTTTTGGAAGGCATCACCATTGGTGGCAAGTCGTTGCGCGAACATTTTGAGGTTATCAATCACAAAGAAGCGATTGATTACGTCGAAGCCATTGTGCAGGATCTGGACGGTTTGAGTGAATGGCAAATCAAATCAATACATCATTTGGTGTTAAAAAATATCGACAGCAAAAATGCAGGAATCTACCGACAAGAAAACGTGGTCATTGCCGGAGCGGAGCATTTGCCGCCACACTTTTTGAAAGTCCCCGAAGCCATGACGGCATTAATTGACGGTTATCAAAAGACCGGGCAATTGCATGCGGTAGAATGCGCGGCGCGTCTGCATGTCGATTTTGTCGGCATCCATCCTTTTGTTGATGGCAATGGCCGCACCTCGCGTTTGTTAATGAATTTTGAATTGATGCGGCGGGGCTATTTGCCGGTGATTATTTCAGTTGAACAGCGTTTACCGTATTACGAGGCGTTGGACACGGCGCATACGCATGGCGATTATGCGCCGTTTATTGGTTTGGTGGCAGACTTGGAGCAAGCGACGCTGAAAAGATATTTACGGGTAATTTTGGGCGATGACTGAGAATCGGTGGTGCGAAACAAGATGCTTTATATTGAATAAGTTTCCCACTCTTGTTACCCTAGCCAACACGATCAGATAATCCGTATCCTTATTATGAAATACAATATCATCAGTCTACCAGACAAGCTTGACCAGCTACAGGCGATGTTTTTTTATTCCACAAAGTTAGCGGAAGCACTTGGCATTTCAAGGCGAACGCTTCTCAACTGGCGGCAGAAGCCTGAGTCGATTTCAGCCAAGTATCGTTTGGATATTGATGTGTTGTATTGCCGGCATTTTTTGATTCCTGAATGGGATGTTCCCAAGCAAAATTTTGATGCCGTTTTGTTGCCGGATTCCATGCCTCACAACGAAGCGCTGTTTCTGCCTTTTCTACGGCGTTTGAGTTATGGCACGATTGAAATAGAAACCGATATGGCGAAAGCCGATTTTGATAATATTATCGATGGAAAAAAGCTGCCCAAGAACATGGACAGGCAGACTTTTCATGAAGGCTTTAATGCCTATATGACGCACAAGCAACTTTGGCAAAGGATTGTAGAATATGGCGAGCCGCTGCCCATTACTGTAGAAAATATAAAAACCTTACACGCCGATTTTATGCGCGGGGTTTATGACAATGCCGGTTTTTTTTCTACCAAAATGCGTGTGATGGGGCAGTTAGACGGTGTGCAAACGACTGACCCCGAAGATATTGACGAAGAAATGCATCGCTGGGTTTATAAAGAAGCCAAAGCTGCTACGCTGGAAGCCATTGCCAAAGCCCATGCTTATTTTATTTTAATTCATCCGTTTGGTGATGGTAATGGCCGCGTGGGACGCGCTTTGGTGATGGCGCAGTGCTTGAATGCCCGTTTAATGCCGCCGGTATTTGATGGCGAGAATAGGGCGATGTATTACGCATCGATGCAACATGCCATGATGCATGGCCGCTATGCGCCCTTGATCAGGCTGTTTTATGAGGCCAGTAAACCGATTAAACAAGCTGTATTGCTCGCGATATAAAAACTATAGGGAATAAAATATGAGCAGTAAAGCAAGCGAACTGGTTTTTCAAAACGACATGATCAAGCAGTTGGTCGCCAATGGTTGGTTGTTGGGAAAAGCAGAAAACTACAACCGTGAACTGGCTTTGTATCCGGAAGATTTATTGGGTTTTGTGCAAGAAACCCAGGATGCCCAGTGGCAAAAATTCTGCGTTCTTTATCCCAATAATCCCGAAGAAAAGTTTTTGGAACGGGTTGCCAATCAGCTCAATAAAGCCGACCCCAATGCCGCCAATAAAGAAATGCGTACCTTTGGCACGTTGGGCGTGTTGCGCCACGAACTGCGTGACCGAGGCACCCGCTTTAGTTTGTGTCAGTTTAAACCCGAACATGAGTTAAATCCTGAAACGTTGGCGCGTTACCAAAAAAATCGTTGCCGGATCGTGCCTGAATTGGTGTACAGCCCGTGGGCAACAGAGTCGCACTTAACCGAAACAGGCGTCAAAGCCAAAGCCTGGCGCATTGATTTGGTGTTGTTTGTGAATGGCTTGCCGATCGCAACTTTGGAATTAAAATCAGAATTTAAACAGGCGGTACATAACGCCATCAAGCAATATAAAACCACCCGTTTGCCGGTTGATCCGGTGACCAAAAAACCGGAACCGTTATTAACCTTTAAGCGCGGGGCGCTGGTGCATTTTGCCGTCAGCCAATATGAAGTGTATATGGCGACTCGTTTGGAAGGCGCTGACACCTGCTTTTTGCCGTTTAACAAAGGTACTCAAGAAGGTGGTGCCGGTAACGATGTGCCGGAAGATATTAATCAATACGCCACTGATTATTTATGGAACGAGGTTTTGTTACCGGCCAACTTGCTTAATATTCTTGCCCGCTTTGTGCATTTGCAGATCGAAGAAAAAGAAGACTGGGAAGGGCGTAAATATAAAAAAGAAGCACTGATTTTTCCCCGATATCATCAATGGGATGTAGTCACCAAGCTGGTGGAGGCGGCTCGCACTGAAGGCC
>JBAXTQ010000198.1:0-7188 GCA_037130115.1 Methylococcaceae bacterium | reverse complement strand
GTTTTTAATTCTTGATTTCGGGGAATTCAGCGATAACAAGCATTAAGCGTAGGCCGGAATAAGACCACCCAAGCGTAGCGCGTGGTGGCGTTTCCGGGAGACTCGTTCAACATGCCGGAAACGCTTGTTCCCGCTTGCGCTTGAAAAGCCTTATTCCGGCCTACCTCTATTGGCTCTTATGTTACTGGTTATCCAGTATCTATAAAGTCAAGGTAAGAAAACTTGAAGATCAAGTATCACTAAAATCCGTATCATCTGTGTTCCATTTTTAATAAGGGTGGCTTATCAGTCCAGCCATTCAATGACATGGTCTTCCAGATTAACCGCCATTGATTCTTTTATCGCATAGCTTCTAATTGAAACACCCGCTTTTTTAACACTGGCGGTACTTCCCGATACCAAGGGATGCCATGTAGGAAGTTCTTTATCCTCGTTCAATAAACGGTAGGCACAGGTTGAAGGCAGCCAGTGAAACTGTGTAAAGCTTTTTTGCTTTAAATTGAGACATTCCGGGACTAATTGGGTACGTTCGTTATAGCGTGTACAACGACAGGTCGTTAAATTGATGAGTTTACAAGCAACGCTGGTGAATACTATTTCCCCGGAATCTTCATCTTCCAACTTGTGTAAACAACATTTACCACAGTTATCACACAATGACTCCCATTCTTCGGTCGTCATTTCAGGCAGTTTTTTTGTTTTCCAAAAGCTCATAGCAGATTTTAATAATTAATAAATTAGCAATATAGCCTGCCATGTTATCCCAAATTCAATAATGCGATTTAACTATAACGCGTTATCCGCTTCTTGCTCCAGGTTTTTTTCCGCCAGTTCATTCAGAATTTGTCTAAAATGAGCATAACCATGAATGTTTAAAACGCCCACTTCATTTAAAACGCCTTGAAAATGACTTGCGGCTCTTCCACCGACAATAATTGCGACGTTATCGCCCACTAATTTTTTAAGTCGTCTTAGTTCTTTCGCCACAACATGATCATCGGTAGCAAAACTGAGACTCAGCGTCAATGCACAGGAGTTGGTATATTTAACACCGGCAGCAATTTCTTCAGCAGCCAGATTAGCGCCCAGATAAGTAACTTGCCAGCCACTCAGTTCAGCCATAATAGCTGCCAGTAAAGCGCCCAATTCATGTAATTGACCAATAGGCGTACTAACAATCATCCTGGGTGCATTAGCTGCACAGGGATTATTATTACGTAAAATATAGGTCAAAGAACGAATAACAGATGAAGTCATGTGCTCATGAACCGGCCTCAATTCTCCTGATATCCAACGCTCGCCAATTCTGGTTAACAAGGGCGTCAACAAGTGCTCAATAAATACTTCCGTACCCAGCTCTACAATTGCATTTTCAAAATGCGACTCCAGCATTCTGGCATCGAACGCTAAAACGGCGGCATAACATTTTTCAATATAATCCTCGGTAAGATAGACCCTGTCACTGGCTGAAGTTGTCTTTCTATTCAACTCAGGCGTTACTGCAACGGCCTCATCTTTGGTCAACTTCTTTAGATCATCAAGCGAAAACCGGGCAATTTGACTGATACTATGACCATTGCCGGTGGCCTGATTGAGTAATTTTAAACGGGCAATATCCTGATCGGTATAAACCCGATGCCCACCAGGCGTACGCGTCGGCGTTACCGCCTGATAGCGACGCTCCCACGCTCTGACAAGATCAGACTTAACCCCCGACCTTTTTGAAACGGTGCTAATTAAATATTGCGCTGAGTCACTATTAAGACCAGTCATAACGGCTTCTTTATCTCAAAAAAATAAAAACCATAGTAACATAAACCTTTACAAAACATTGACAAAATTACGACAGAGAGCCATTAATACGCATATTGGCGATTTCTGACCCTCGGTGGCGGTTTATTTCTAACGGCGGGGAGGGAATCCAATGTCATTAAGTTAAGCCCAAGTTGTTTAAAAGACTGGAGTGCAATCGCTTTAGCTATTGCCTGCAAAACAGCTAAAGCGGTTTTACTCCCATTCTATGCTTAACTTAACGACATTGGGGGGAAGTCTCTTTATTACTAAATTTTTGAAGTGGTTGGCCGACCGGTTTGGACTTTTTCAACTTTTTCAACAGCCAGCTTAAGCTCGTCTAACGATAATTGTGTCAGTAAATGCAGTCCGGCGCGAAGAATCTCGCCTTTCTTGACATGAATTCCCGCTGCCAGACAGGTTTTCTTGAGTTCTGAAATTTTCAGATAATCCTGTTCCGGGAATGAAAAACTATCCCTAATCACTTTTACCTTGGCGCTTTTTATTTTTTTAACATCCGTTTTTGCTTCAACTTCAACTGCTTCAACAGCTTCAGCTTCAACTACCTCAACCACTTCTTTAGTTTCAATGGCGACACTTGCTTTTGCTATTGAAGGCTTTTTAGCCACTTTTTTAACGACCGCTTTCTCAATGGGCAGATCAATTTGAAGTGGTTCGGTTACCGTCTTTTTTGATTTTGGCTTTGATGTGTTCATTATGATCTCTTATGTTTAAATAAAAAATAACAGTATATACCGTTTATACGGTTATTCAATTATATTTATTAACAATAAGTTAAACGCCCAAGGCGTCTGTTTATTTTTATCAACAATGGATTCGCATTAAGTGGCCGACAACAACTATAGACTAAATATCTGCCCCCAATGTCATTAAGGAATGCGCATTAAATAACTTAGGCATCTTGCTCCCTCTCCCATCGGGAGAGGGTTGGGGTGAGGGAATATAACTGGTCAAGTTATTTTATGCACGTTCCTAAGTTAAGCCGTTCGCTGAGCGGAGTCGAAGCGATTTTGTCGGCTTCGGCTCCGCTCAGCCAACGGTTTATCTTGCCAAAAGGCGCTTAACTTAACGGCATTGATCTCACCCGGGACTGTAATTCATCAAACTGTCATATTTTGAAGTTATTGTGCATCATTTTGCAAATAACTTTACTGGACAGAGCAAATGTTTGATTTAAAAATAAACTCCCTAAAACGGCAAGCTATTCTTGCCGCTTCATTCTCGGTTATTGCCGCTATCTATTCAGCGCCTTCTTTGGCTGCTACTGATCCCGTTATATTGACTTTTTCTACGGTTGGTGACTCAAGACAAGATTCAGTAAATATTGATCCCAGCTCTGTAAAACCTGTTCAGGATGCCACTCTTAAATGCCAAACACCTTCCGGTGCTACCGGCTTAACAGCAAATCCCGGCTTATCTGGCCAGGATTGCAAATGGCTGCAAAACTCAACCGCCTGGTCACGTATCATGCGTACCATCCAGTCTCAAAAAGCCAATCTGTTGTTTTTTAACGGCGACATGATTATGGGTTACGGTAAAGCAGGCGTACCGGTTACCAGAAACTCAACCGGCGTCAGTGAAGCAGCAATCACGAGTCCTGTCATCAATGATGTCCTTAATTCGGATATTATGCAGATCTATAAACAGTATGGCTTTTGGCGTGGCATGGTTGCAAACTTAATGGAAACAGGTACTTATGTTGTGCCTGTACCAGGCAACCATGAAGTACAATGTAAGCGTTGTGGTAAAGCCTCGCAGGTTGAGAACGAAAATGCCTGGCGCGACAATATGGGCGACCTGATTCTTGACACAGCTCGTTTCACTAGTCTGGTGGGTACAACTGCAACAAATTTTTCTAAAACCAATACTCCAGCTATTGGCGGAATAGACGGTGTTACCACGGATCAATCACAACTTAGTTATTCGTTTGACGTAGGTCAATCACACTTTGTTATAATCAACACTGATGCAGTCGGTAAAGACGGTTACGCACCGACTGCCTGGCTGGATGCTGATATGCTTGCCGCTGAAGGCCGTGGCGCTAAACGCATGTTCGTCTTTGGTCACAAACCGGCTGTGTTCTACAACGTTGGAGCAGTCGTTTCATCGCCAACTTCTTCTCTTAGCGATAAAAATCCAGCAGCGGGTGCCGCTTTCTGGACTGTGATTAACAATCATAAAGCCACTTACTTCTGTGGTCATGAGCATACCTATAAAGTATCAAAACTGAATGGTTTAACGAATTCTTACCAAGTCATCGTGGGTGCAGGCGGCTCTCCGTTTGAATCTTCAACAGCGACTTCTGTTGCCAATGACCGTATGTACTCATGGGCGACTGTAAAAGTTTTCCAAAGCGGTGCCGTTCAAATGGACACTTGGGGTTTTGATCCGGCCATGACTAATCCGGTTGTAAAATTGGAAACAGTTACCTTGCCACATCAGTAAGTTTTTTCTAAAAAGGACATGGACATGAAAAAATTAACAAGCTCTTTGGGATTGGTGGCTTTATTAGCGCTTATCCTGAGCAATCAGGTAAAGGCTGATATCATAGTCGATACCGGCACACCCAACCAATTGGATTCAGCTATTATGCTGTCTAATGGTCAATGGTTGGCGGCTGAATTTACCACAACGCAAGCCTGGCAAATCACTAGTCTTAAAGGCTTTATCACCGCTGACACCTCAAATCCGGATAATGCGACTTATACCGTTGCACTATACGACAACAACGCCATTAAAAATCGTCCTGACACCACTAGCGAACTGTTTGCACAACAAGCAACCTTTGGCATTGATGGCTGGAATGGTCTGCAAGGGCTGAATGTTGCACTCAATGCCGGTACTTATTGGCTGGCATTTGAAGTTCGTGCGGATGATACTTTACAAGGATTAATGCCGGTTTTCGCGCCCAACGCGTTACAAACCGCATCCAATGACGCAACCGGCAACGCTGGTTATCTACCGACAACTGGCGCTAACTACAACTTTGGCGTACAAATCAGTGCTGTTCCCGTACCGCCCTCGTTGTTTTTGTTTGCTTCCGGCTTATTGGCAATGGGTGGACGTCGTTTAGTTAAACGTCAGTCAATCTAACGTTATTCCAGTAGACAATCTATAACAAGCAATAGGCGTTTCCGGCACTCACTCTCGTACAGCGTGCCGGAAACGCTTATTCTCGCTTGCGCTCAAAAAGCCTTATTCCGGCCTACGCAGTTTCTGGGACTCAATTTTCACATTGAGTTTGGGAAAGTCAAGATAAGAAAACTTGAGGATTGAGTAATAGCATCTCACTCCTCGCGGGCTTGGCCTGCCCAACGCGCCACCATTCAAACCAGCAAGACCATCTCCAGCACAACAAAGTCACCCCGTAAAAATAACAGTGTCATTTTTATAAAGCGGGTTTTGACGTTATCAGGCTTATAATATCCCATCTTATCAGGCTTACAGTGGCTTGTTGCCAGTGCATTTATCAGTCTTGTCCACTATTTCCGGCGCTAGCCTATCAATCGCTATCAACACGCATTCTGGCAACAAACACTCACCCATTCATAAACGTATCCAAAATGTATTTTCTAAAAAAACTCGGCATTACCACCCTAAGCGCCATTATTACCGCCGGTGTTGCACAGGCAGCGGAACCTGATCCAAATGATTGGTTTAACGCCGGACGACAAACGGTTATCGACGCCCAACAGTTACATCCAAACTCAAAGCGGGCAAAGAATGTCATTTTGTTTGTCGGTGACGGTATGGGTATTTCCACCATTACTGCGTCACGGATTTATGACGGTCAACAAAAAGGCGGACACGGTGAAGAAAATTCCTTAAGCTTTGAAAAACTGCCTTATCTCGCATTATCCAAAACTTACAGCGTTGATGAACAAACCGCAGACTCCGCACCCACCATGACGGCCATGGTAACCGGCGTTAAAACCATAGGTCATTCAATCTCCGTCAATCAATTAGCGGCCCATAGTGAACCGAACGCTGAAAAGGTCAATGCCAACAAACTTGCCACTATTCTGGAACAAGCCAAGCAACATGGATTGTCTGCCGGCATCGTTTCCACCGCCCGCATCACCCATGCAACCCCTGCCGCAACCTATGCCCACACTGCAAATCGCGACTGGGAAGGCGATTCGGATTTACCGGACGGTGCCACGGTTGCCGATATTGCCACACAACTGGTTGATTTCAATATCAACGGAGGCATTGATGTTGCCTTAGGCGGTGGACGAACGCGTTTTATTCCCCAGTCGGCAACAGATCCTGAATACGGCGTCGCCGGTAAACGTAAAGACGGCCGCGACCTCACCGCAGACTGGTTAAGCAAGCGCAGTAATGCCCGCTATGTCTGGAATAAAGCGCAGTTCGATGCGATAGACCCTAAAACCACAGATCATTTATTGGGTCTGTTTGAACCCTCGCACGTCCATTACGAAGCCGACCGTATCGCTCATGACAAAGCCGGTGAACCGTCGCTGACAGAGATGACCGCCAAAGCCATCGATATTCTGAAAAAAAATCATAAAGGTTATTTTCTGATGGTCGAAGGCGGGCGTATCGATCATGCCCACCATGCCGGTAATGCGTATCGGGCACTGACAGAAACCCAACAATTGGCCTCCGCCGTTCAAGCGGCGATGAATAAAACCAATCCCGATGACACCCTGATTATTGTCACTGCTGACCATAGCCACACCTTCACCATCGGCGGTTATCCTCAACGCGGCAATCCCATTTTGGGACTGACTCAAGGTGTGGGCGCAACCAGCCCTAATCTTGATATGTTGGGCTTGCCCTATACCACCCTAAACTACGCTAACGGCACCGGCTACACCGGCAAATCCAATGTTCAGGAAGCCGGTTCAAAATCATTCACAACACCCGCAACGGCGGCCTGGGAATCAGGCAGCGAAGGCCATAATCCAAAGTCATTTGCTCCTGCCACTGGCCGCCCTTTGCTCAAAGATGCCCAAGTACAAGGTTCTGATTATCTTCAGGAAGCGATTATCCCGCTGGGTGCCGAAACGCATGGCGCAGAAGATGTGGCTATTTTTGCAGGCGGCCCTAAAGCCCATTTGTTTCACGGCGTTATTGAACAAAACGTGATTTATCATGTAATGGCTGAAGCTCTGGGATTTAACCGACAAAACCCTGTAAAAAAACATAAAATAGCGCACAAAAACAAATGGGTACATCATGGCCGATAAACACAAACATTATATGTCGCTGAAAACGCCCAAGCCGTCATCCCGGCATGGACTGCCGGGATCCAGTTGTCATGGATGGCATTCGTAACGCATCCACCTAGGAACATCCATGAAATAACTTGACCATTTATATCCCCTCACCCCAACCCTCTCCCGGAGGGAG
>JBAXTQ010000197.1:0-7244 GCA_037130115.1 Methylococcaceae bacterium | reverse complement strand
ACAACCTATTGTTACTCTTTCTGGGTTCACCGTGATTGTTCATAGTCAAAAGTGTTCCGCCTTAAGTTGGCAGCCCTTTTTTCGTACTTTTCGTATAAAAACCGTTTTTTAAAAGCAATAAAAATCAACCCCATCTAAACAACAATCAACCTATAAATAATCACATGAAAATTAGTGTAATCGGTAGTGGCTATGTTGGCCTGGTAAGTGGTGCCTGTTTTGCCCAAATGGGTAACAACGTCACTTGTGTAGATATTGACGAAAGCAAAATAGCCAAGCTACAACAAGGCATTGTGCCTATTTATGAACCCGGCCTGGAGGAAATGATCCAGGAAAACCTGAAAATAAACACCTTAAATTTTACTACCGATAGCCAAAAAGCCATCGCCGAAGCCGCCATTATATTTATTGCCGTTGGCACACCCATGGGTGAAGACGGCAGTGCCGACCTGCAATACATCTTGGCGGTTGCAAAAAGTATTGGCCAACACATGCAAAGCCACCTTGTTGTCGTTGATAAATCAACCGTACCAGTGGGCACCGCTGATAAAGTACGCGCAACCATTCAAGCCGAACTCAAGCAACGTGCCAGCAAACTAACATTTGATGTCGTATCCAACCCCGAGTTTCTTAAAGAAGGTGCGGCCATTGATGACTTTATGAAGCCAAACCGGGTGGTCATTGGTGCCGATAACGCCAACGCCATGGACATCATGCATGAACTCTACACCCCGTTCATGACCAAAAATGACCGATTTATCGGCATGGATATTAAAAGCGCAGAAATGACCAAGTATGCTGCCAATGCCATGCTGGCCACCAAGATTTCGTTTATGAATGAAATCGCCAATATCTGTGAACAAGTCGGCGCGGATGTCAATCAGGTCAGGCACGGCATTGGTTCTGATAGCCGCATCGGTTACAGCTTTATCTATC
Source organism: Methylococcaceae bacterium (assembly GCA_037130115.1). GTDB lineage: Bacteria > Pseudomonadota > Gammaproteobacteria > Methylococcales > Methylomonadaceae > Methylobacter_C. The sequence continues at coordinate 6,308 of JBAXTQ010000197.1, read as the reverse complement.
CGGGCTGCGGTTACGGCGGCAGTTGCTTCCCTAAAGACGTACAAGCCCTGGTTAAAACCGCCAAAAATAATGGTTATAGCCCCCGATTATTAGAGGCGGTCGAAGCCGTTAATACCGATCAAAAATCCGTACTGGCTCAAAAAGTTATCCAACGCTTGGGAACCGACTTAACCGGCAAAACCCTGGCGGTTTGGGGACTGGCTTTTAAACCGGAAACCGATGATATGCGGGCCGCCGCCGCCATTACCATTATCAATATCCTAACCGCACACGGCGCAAAAGTAGTCGCTTACGACCCCAAAGCACGGCACGAAGCAGAAAGCTTTTACCTAAAAGGCAATGACAACGTCAGCTATGTTGACAGCAAATACGAAGCCCTAAAAAATGCAGATGCCATGTTATTAATAACCGAATGGCAAGAATTTAGAAGCCCTGATTTTGATGAAATAAAAAAACTACTCAAAACTCCCTTGTTTTTTGATGGCCGCAACCAGTTTAAACAACAGAGAATGGAAGCCATGGGCTTTGAATATATCCAAATTGGCGTTACCGCATAATAACTATTCAGTTCCCCCTCTTTGACAAAGAGGGGTTAGGGGAGATTTTTTAAATAAATCCCGCCCCCTTTTTCAAAGGGGGGGGGTGAATACTTACACCTAATAAGCGGCAGCCAAAAAACAATAATAAATTGTGGTGCAAATAAAATTATTTAGTAGCAGGCTTTTGGTGCGCGATACGCACCCTACCCCCTCATTAAGGATTAATTAAATGAAATTTCTCGATATAAAAACAGACTTTGCTTTTAAAAAAGTCTTTGGCAGTGCCGATTCAAAAGACCTGCTGATCAGCTTTTTAAATTCAGTGATAGAGTTTGACAACCACCAAACAATCACCGATTTAACCATTGTTGATCCCTACAGCATCCCCTTACTAAAGGGCATGAAAGATACCTTCGTTGATGTAAAGGCAGAACTGAGTGACGACACCCGCGTCATTATAGAAATGCAAGTTTTGAATCATGAAGGGCTGGAAAAAAGAATCCTGTACAATGCCGCAAAAAACTACTCCATACAGTTAAAAAAAGGCGATGCTTACCACTTACTCAATCCCGTCATTGCCTTAACGATCACCGACTTTACCCTCTTTAAAAACAGTGATGAACTCATTAACCGGTTTAAATTACTCGAAAAAAAGCGTTTCATTGAATACAGTGACGATATCGAACTGATTTTTATCGAACTGCCAAAATTCAATAAAACCGAACCAGAGCTAACCAGTATTCAGGATAAATGGCTGTATTTTATTAAAAATGCCGGCAGCCTGGATTACATCCCTAAAAATCTAAATCAAGAACTGGAAAAAGCCTTTAATATCGCTAACGAAGCCAATCTTAGCGAAGAAGAATTGGATCTTCAGCATAAAAAGAGAGACTGGATTTATATTCAAAAAAGCTCAATCGAATTGGCTACAAAAACCGGCTTAGAACAGGGCTTGGAACAAGGCGAATGGAATGTAAACATGAAAATAATAGAAAATGCCTATCGAATGGGTCTGCCTATGCAAACTATTATTGCGCTAACAGGACTGGATGAAGAAAAAATCATGTCATTGTTGCCAAAAAAATTGTAAGTAAATCGGACAAAAAAACATAATTATTCAGCCCCCCCCTCTTTGTCAAAGAGAGGAACTGAATATAGAGTGGCTTAGAAGTAAAGCAACATTAAGCTCCCTCTCCCTCTGGGAGAGGGCTGGGGTGAGGGTGAGGGTGATCGAATGTCGCTTTATTTCTACATGGCTCTATAATTACGATTTTTTAACTTTGCGAACAATCATAACTCACATTAATAATTTCATGCGACTCACCACAGAACAAATTGCTATTATTAAACAAAAAACAGCACTGATATTTGGTGACGATTCCAAAATTTATTTATTTGGATCACGAACTGATGATAATGCCAAGGGTGGCGATATAGATTTATTTATAGACCTGGATAAAGAGATTGAAAACCCTGTTTCAAAAACGATACGCTTAAATGGTGCATTACAACAAGCGATAGGAATGCAGAAAATAGATATTATATTCCACGCACCGCCTTATGATTGGAAGCCCATTCATACTGAAGCAAAAAAACGAGGCATCCTTTTATGATCGATAATAAATTACGATTTTTACAAGTAATGCAATTGGTTGATAAAGAAGCGCTGCATTTAGAGCAAATAATACATCGGTTTTTTGAAGAGAAAGATACGATTACCCCGGAATGGCTAGAGGAAAAACTAAAAACAGCTACCGGCATCGACCAACTTGAATCTTTTTCGGCAAAGTTTTCACGCCTGCAAGATACCCTCGGTGACAAGCTGTTGCCCTTGTTTTTAAAACTAACCGCAGAGCCAATAGGCACAGCAATAGAAAATCTAAACCGTGCCGAGAAACTTGGCTTAATAATAGATACAGAGCAGTGGCTAGGCGCAAGACAATTGCGCAATTTTTTAGTACACGAGTACATTGACGACCTAATAATTTTATTAGAATCATTAGAACAAGCCAGAATAATGAGCACTGTCCTTATTAATACAGCAAACGCGATAAAGCATTATGCGGAAAAAATTGCTATGGATAAAGTGAACAATAATAAATGAACCGTAATAACAGTATCTCCATCACAGAATCAGGGATGATATTTGGTGCATATTCACCGGACGACGCATTTGAACTTGAAAAAGCAGTCTATGAATAAGCGAGTCATCTGTACCAACAACACGGCTCTAATTAATGGCGATGCTGATACCAGCCAGAACTTTTGTTGCATTGACAAGCAACTGCAGGAAGTGTTGACGCACTTTCCTCAACTGGTGCTGGCGCTGGTGTTTGGCTCGGTCGCCGAGGGACGGCAGCGCCCGAACAGTGATTTGGATATTGCTGTAGCCGCCAAACAGGCGCTGACAGCGGTTGAGAAAATAGACATTATTGCCGCCTTGGCAGAGCAAACAGGTCAGCCGGTTGACTTGATAGATTTAAAAATGGTGGCCGAGCCTTTATTGGGGCAAATCGTGCGACATGGTCGTCGCCTGCTCGGCAGCGATGGTGAGTACGGTAGATTGATTAGCCGACATTTGTTTGAACAGGCCGATTTTATGCCCTATCGAAACCGGGTATTATAGAGTGGCTTAGAAGTAAAGCAACATTAAGCTCCCTCTCCCTCCGGGAGAGGGCTGGGGTGAGGGTGATCGAATGTCGCTTTACTTCTACAGGGTTCTATAGCAGAAAGGCGGGCGGCATGGATCGGGAAGTAGTCGAACAAAAGCTGGAATCACTGCGGCGCTGCTTGCAACGCATTGAAACCAAATGTCCTGCTGAAGCTGAGGCGCTACTCACAGACTTTGATCTGCAAGATATAATCTCGCTTAACCTCAGTCGAGCCGTGCAGTTATGTGTAGACATTGGCGCACATCTGATTTCAGGTATGGATGTACCGCCGCCCGACGCGATGGGCCAAACGTTTGATAGGCTTGAGCAGGCCGGGATGTTGACTACGACACTGGCACTTAACCTGAAAAAAGCCGTTGGTTTTCGCAATATTGCTGTACATAACTACGATTGAAAGCTTAAATAACTTTCAAAACGTGGGCGACGGAATTGTAAGCCCCGTCACGCCCCTGTTAGGGGGAGATTATATGGCTCTATGTGATTTGGTAATTATTCAGTTCCTCTCTTTGAAAAAGAGGGATTAGGTGCGAGCAAAGCGCGGAGCTTGAAAACTTACGCTACTACATGTAGTATAATTTAGCTGAATGCCAACAAATTAATCTTAAATAGTTTTGTTTAAAACAGGAGTAAAACATGCAAGCACTTGAAATTGAAGTTGATATAATGCCAGATGGTCAGTTGCTTAATGCGCGTTTACCCACATCCTGCCAGTCAATGTTTGGCAGACACACCAAGCTTATTATGATTTTGCCAGAACCACAGTTTGATGTCGTTCAGCGCCAACAACGCACCGAAAAATGGCACGCCTTATTAAAAGAAACCCAAAGCTTGCCGCAAGCAAAAAATATGACCGAAGCAGAGATTGCCGCTGAGATTGAGGCACATCAAAAGCAGAAAGCGGATGCTGATTAAATCGGCCCTGGCGTTCCACGCTCCACTCCGTTACGCGATTCCACTGGGTCGCGCTCATCCCTGATCGCTTCGATGAGTAATACAGGTAATCAGCCTGCCCAATGCCCCGCTAAATTTATGCTTATTGAGATTTAATTTTAAAAGAAACGGTTTTATTCAGTTCGCAACGTTCCAGCGTTGCGTGACGCAAGAGCGTCCGATGCCGGTCGGGGTTATAAACCCCGTCACGCCTCTGGTAGAAAGCCGTAGTGGTAAAAAATCTTCTGCCCTGATAACACGCCGCATAACATCGGGCGTAAGTATTCACCTCCCCCTTTGAAAAAGGGGGATCGAGGGGGATTTATCTAAAAAATCTCCCCTAACCCCTCTTTTTCAAAGAGGGGGACTGAATAATTACCATCGGGCAGCTTATCTTCTGCCCCTACGGCTTTAGAAGCCCTGTAAATACCGTAGGGCGCAATTCTGATAGCAATATCAAGGGAAATCCGTAGGGGTAGAAAATCTTCTACCCTGATAACATGCAGCATAACAGTGAGCAGAAAATCTTGGTTACCAATATACAGTCGCTGTTTGAAACGATGCCTTGCTTTTTTATATACTTGCAACTCATTGATTTTAAATGCACTAAAAAGCTGTTTCTTGAGAGATTGTCGAAGAAGGGCCGTTAATGGTTCGACAAGCTCACCACGAACGTCTTAACTTTAAATTGTCCTGCCTTAGTGGGCAGCCCAACATTAAATTGATACTGCCTACCGACACAAAGTCGACGGCAGATTATAATGGGTGGGCAACGCATTTTTAACCACCTTTTTAGCTAACCCTAATCAACTTGGAAACCCGTCATGCAAATAGCAATCGACCTGCCTAATGATTTTATTGCTTTTCAATCAGCACCCGATATCCAGCAAGAAGTCCGTAACGCTTATGCCCTTTGGCTCTATCAAAAAGAACGGGTTACCTTGGCTAAAGCAGCAGAATTAGCAGGGGTCAACCTATATGAGTTTATGAGCCTTTGCAAAACCAATAATATACCCGTCATCAACATCACCCGAGATGAATTGCTTGAAGAACTAACAGAATTTAACCCATCATGATTTTGGTAGCCGATGCCTCGGCACTTATCGCTCTTGCAAGCTGTGACAGCCTAAACTTACTGGAAGCAATATTCGGTAATGTACTGGTGCCCAACACCGTTTTTTCTGAAGTAACGGCATTTGATAAACCACAATCTGCGTGCCTGAAAAGTTACCTAAAAGACAAAATCCGTACAGTCGATATGCAAAGGTATATCTATCTGGATGCATTTGCCGATGCAGGTGAAACCGAAGCTATGCTGCTTTATAAGGAAGTATCTGCCGATTACTTACTCATCGATGACAAACGCGGCCGTAAGGTTGCAAAAATAAATCAGATCAAAACAATAGGCTCCCTCGGCGTATTACTACAAGCCAAACGTATCGGCTTAATCCTGCTTATTGCCCCCTTACTAGAACAAATAAGTGACAGTCCGGTTTTTATAAGCGATAGCTTAATACAAACCGTACTTGAACTAGCAGGCGAGTAGTTATTCAAGTCCCCTCGCTTTGTCTGCCCCTTTGAAAAAAGGAGAGCAAGGCGAGGGGCAGTGGGGAATTTATTTAAAAAATCGGCTCAATGTGATTTGTAGTGGGTAAATAATAAAAAACACCGATAAACACAGGCCTTACTTATTAACTAAAAACATCCAAGCCCGTCATCCCGGCATGGACTGCCGGGATCCAGTTGCCATGGATGGCAATTACAAAGCAAACAATTGATTTATAGCTTCAGTTTTAATAAATACCGATGCCGGTCGGGGTTTGCAACCCATACGCATCAAGCTAAGGAATGTAGGAGCGGGCCGCGCCCGCGATGAATACGCTACAACTTAGGCATTACTGCCGAAATTTCGCGGGCGCGGCCCGCTCCTACAGCATCACTGTTCATGTACCACCGCGTAGACACGAGAAAAATGCCTTAGCTTGATGCGTATGGGTTTGCAACCCCGACCGAAACGTTTGAAGGCTTAAATAACTTTCAAAACGCAAGTAACGGGATTACAAACCCCGTCACGCCTCAGTTAAACCTTTTTAAATATTTCATTGGTACTTAGAAGCTCTCCCATGGATGGGGAGCGCCCCCCCAGCCGGATTGTGTAACGAAGTGG
>JBAXTQ010000196.1:0-7276 GCA_037130115.1 Methylococcaceae bacterium | reverse complement strand
ATTGAAAAAATTGCCGAAGGCAGAACGCCGGACTCTTTAGCGCGTTTAGCCGGGCGGATTTCGGGTGATACCACCGTCGGACATTGCTGGGCAGCGTGCCGGGCAATGGAGCAAGCCGCCGGCATTACAATCCCGCCACGCGCCGCCTTGATACGAGGCATTCTGGCAGAACGTGAACGGGTCGCCAATCATTTAGGCGATATGGGTGCCATTTGTAATGATGTCGCTTTTGTGTTTGCACAAATGCAGTTTACCCGCTTGCGTGAGTTGTGGTTACGCACCCATGCCACCGTTTTCGGCCACCGATTGCTCATGGACAGAATTGTTCCCGGCGGCGTTAGCTGTGATTTATCTGAAACCGCCTGCGCCTTGATTAAACAGGAGATCATTCAGTTAAAAAATGAACTGTCAGAAGTCATGCCGGCGATAGACCTTAACTCATCCCTGGAAGATAGACTTTATACCGCCGGTTACTTGTCGCCAGAAATCGCCGCCGCCTTTGGCACGCTGGGTTATGTCGGCCGTGCCAGTGGCCAGGATTTTGATGTCCGCCGCGACGCGCCCTATTCACCTTACCATCAAGTTACGTTTAAAGTCGCGCTGGAAAATAAGGGCGATATCGCCTCACGATTCTGGGTCAGGTACAAGGAAATCAATGCAGCCTTAAAACTCATTGATCAATTTATAGAACAACTTGCGGAAGGTGACCTTCTCACCGACTGGCAAACACCGCCAGCGGGGAGTGAAGCGTTGGGCATCGTTGAGGGTTGGCGTGGCGAAATCACCACTTATGTGCGCTTCGATAGCGATAATAAAATCGCCCGTTTTTATCCGCGCGACCCCAGCATCCTGAACTGGCCGGCCCTGGAAAAACTGACGCTGAATAATATCGTGCCGGATTTCCCCGTGTGTAACAAATCCCTGAATGGCTCTTATTCAGGCAACGATTTATAGGAGGCAGCGTGCTACGACTTTTTAAAAAAATATTAACAACCGGTATTGTCACCGAAAAATACAAAGCACCCAAAGACGATGAACTGGAACAACTGGGCATTCAAATCAAACGCCACATCGATAAGCAATTTTCAGGCAGTATTGCCATAAGGCAGGTCGATGCCGGTTCCTGTAATGGTTGCGAACTGGAAATCCACGCGCTCAATAATCCCTATTATGATATTGAGCGTTTTGGTATTCATTTTGTCGCCTCACCCCGACATGCCGATGTGTTGTTGGTGACAGGCCCCGTTTCACGGCACATGCAGACCGCATTGCTACGCACTTACGAAGCGACACCCAATCCTAAATGGGTGGTTGCGGTGGGTGATTGTGCCGCTTGCGGGGGAGAATTTGGCGTGTCTTATGCCAGTTGCGGCGCAGTCTCCAATGTAATACCCGTAGATATGACGATAGTGGGTTGTCCACCTACGCCACTGGCACTCTTAAAAGGTTTGCTGGGCTTGATTAATAAATAGTTTGTGGAGGTCAGGCTCTGCCTGACCTCCATCGTTAACAAGGGTCTTCCGGCAATATCAGCCAGTTGAAGGATGCCAGATTTTCACTACAACCAAAATACCTGTCTGGAAACGGACGATTTTACTTTACTGTAAAAAGAGATGTGATGAAGAAAAAAATAAAAATATTGGCCGTGACAGCAGTGTTTGTATGTTCTGTTGACGCGGCATCAACCGCTATGGCAGCGGCCGTTGTACAAGATGATTTGCTTCAGGATGCCGGTAGCTGGGCGCAAATCGTCGCAGAAGGCAGCCTGAAAGTTGTCGATCCAAGCCTGGAAAAAGCGCGAGTCTGGTTGGAGGGACAATCCCGTTGGGACGATAACTGGAACCATTGGTATCAAGGTATGGCGCGTGCTGCCGTGGGTTATTCGCTTAGTGACCGCGCCACGATTTGGGCGGGTTACACCTATCTGCCGACACAACAACTGGGCGCACATTCTAAAGCGCAGCAAGATGTGTGGCCCGGATTTCGCTATGTTTTACCGACCAGTTTCGGAACGCTCAGCTTTAGAACCCTCATCGAAAGTAATTTTATACCCTATAACGACAATCAGGTTCGGGTACGTCCACGCCAGATGATTCGATTTATGCACCCTCTACAATTTGAGCCGCGCTTAAGCCTGATCGCTTGGGACGAGTTCTTCATTCGCGCCAATTCAACACCGACGGGCGGCCAATCGGGTTTCGATCAAAACCGTGCCTTTGCCGGCCTCGGCTGGTCTTTTAATAAAAGTTTTCGTGCCGAAGGCGGTTATCTTAATCAATATCTGGATGACAACACCCATACCAACAACACCATGCACCACTTAATTATGGGCTCTTTGTTTATCAACTTTTAACCCAACAGCCCGATTAAAGCGATCCCCATAAAAGAAAATCCATTGTAGGGGTGACAAGTTAAGACATTTACCACGAAGACACGAAGAACACGAAGATTTTGCTTTGGTTTTTCGGCCACCAACTTAAGACGGGACACTGAGCAGCAAAATGATTCGCTAACTGCCAAAAAGCCCGTCATTCCGGCAGGGATGCCGGAATCCAGTCACACGGATGTGAAGCTTCAGCAATCATACGGCAACGTTATCGAAAAATCACCATCCATGGCACTGGATACCGGCATCCTTGCCGGTATGACGGCGTTAATTAAAATTTTTTGTCCCGACTTAGTGGGTAGCCGGTTTTTCTTCGTGAACTTCGTGTCTTTGTGGTGAATTACGATGTGTATCGGGGTAACTTGTCGCCCCTATAGCGTAGCTTAGCGTTCCTCCACAGCATCCAACACACACAAGGCCGTCATATTGACAATGCGGCGTACGGTGGCGGAGGGCGTAAGGATATGTACCGGTTTTGCGCAACCGAGCATGATGGGGCCTATCGCTACCCCATAACCCGCTGCGGTCTTGAGCAGGTTGTAGGAAATATTAGCGGCCTCAATATTGGGGAAAACCAGCAGATTGGCACTGCCTTTCAACATGGAATCGGGCATCATTTTTTTCAACAAATCATGGTTTAGTGCAACATCGCCATGCATTTCACCATCAACTTCCAGCTCGGGCGCCTGTGCCTGAATAATTGCCAAGGCGGCCCGCATCTTTTGGGCAGACTCACTGTTGCTGGAACCAAAACAGGAATGCGATAGCAAAGCAACGCGAGGTTCCACGCCCAAACGACGCATTTTTTCGGCGGCCAACAGGGTAATTTCAGCCAGTTGAACCGCTGTTGGATTTTCGTTGACGTGGGTATCAACCAAGACAATCTGGCGTTCCGGCAATATAAGCACATTCATGGCCGCATAAACATTAACACCGGCACGCTTACCCAGCACCTTATCAAGATATTCGAGATGCAATGCGGTATTGCCAAAAGTGCCGCAAATCATGCCATCGGCATCCCCTTTATAAATCAACATGGCACCAATCAGGGTGTGACGGCGACGCATTTCCAGCTTGGCATATTGTTCGGTGACGCCTTTGCGGGCGGTCATTTTCAGATAAGTTTCCCAGAAATCACGGTAACGATTGTCAAATTCAGGGTTAACAATCTCAAAATCAATATCGGGTCGGAGGCGCAAACCAAATTTTTCAATGCGAAATTGCAATACCGCCGGACGACCAATCAAAATAGGGATAGCGATTTTTTCATCTACGATAACCTGAACGGCACGCAATACCCGTTCTTCTTCGCCTTCAGCGAAGACAATGCGTTTTTTGTTGGCGGGTGCATTTTTGGCAATCTGGAAAATCGGCTTCATGAAGGTGCCGCTGTGATAGACAAATTGCTGCAGGCGATCGATATAAGCCTGCATATCTTGTATTGGGCGAGTTGCAACCCCGGATTCCTCAGCCGCTTTGGCAACCGCCGGAGCGATTTTAGTCATCAGACGCGGATCAAAGGGCATGGGAATCAAGTAGTCCGGGCCAAAAGACAAATCAGTGATGCCATAAGCGCTGGCAACAATATCGGATTGTTCCGCCTGTGCCAAGTCGGCAATCGCATGAACCGCTGCAATTTCCATTTTGCGGGTAATGGTGGTCGCACCACAATCCAGCGCTCCCCGAAAAATATAGGGAAAGCACAATACATTATTGACCTGATTAGGATAATCAGAACGACCCGTGGCAATGATGGCATCCTCGCGCACGGCTTTGGCGTCTTCGGGTAATATTTCAGGGGTTGGATTGGCCAGTGCCAATATCAACGGCTTAGGTGCCATGGTTTTAACCATGTCTGGTTTTAAAATACCGCCTGCCGACAGACCTAAAAAAATATCCGCACCTGACATCACTTCTGCCAAGGTTCGTGCTGTGGTTTCCTGAGCAAAACGCGCTTTGTTCTGGTCTTTTTCAACGCGTCCTTTAAAGATAACGCCGGCTTGATCGGTCACGTAAATATTCTCAAGCGGAAAGCCCAACTCTATCAACAAATCCAGACAGGCCAAGGCCGCAGCACCGGCACCGGAGGCCACCAGCTTACACTCTGTCATATTTTTACCGACCACTTTCAGGCCGTTTAAAATAGCTGCGCCGACAATAATGGCGGTGCCGTGCTGATCGTCATGGAATACCGGTATATTCATCCGTTCGCGTAATTTACGCTCAATATAAAAGCATTCCGGAGCTTTAATATCTTCCAGATTAATACCGCCAAAAGTTGGCTCCAGCGAGGCTATAATGTCACAGAGCTTGTCGGGGTCCAGCTCGTTAATCTCGATGTCAAAAACATCAATGCCGGCAAACTTTTTAAATAATACGCCCTTCCCTTCCATCACCGGCTTGGCGGCCAAAGGACCAATGTTGCCCAAGCCCAGCACAGCGGTTCCATTGGAAATAACCGCAACCAAATTACCCCGTGACGTGTATTTAAAAACATTGGCAGGATCGGCGACAATCTCTTCACAAGCGGCCGCAACTCCGGGTGAATAAGCCAAGGCAAGATCTCGCTGATTAGTCAGTTGTTTGGTCGGGGTAACACTGATTTTTCCAGGGGTAGGAAACTCGTGATATTCAAGAGCCGCATCATGTAATTGCCGACTGATTTCTTCTTTGGTATCGATGGGGGAATTCATGTTATGCCTTGTGTATAACGATTATTTTAATAATCAAAACAAGGTTATCACAGTGATGATCAACCTTGCATGATCCTGGATTTTTGGTGCAGTTAACATAGAACACGGATGACACTGATTATACGGATTCCAACGGATTTTATTTTTAGGATGTAGGCCGGAATAAGGCTTTTCAAGCGTAAGCGAGTTGAGCGTTTCAGGCATACGGTACGAGTGCGCCGGAAACGCCACCACGCGCTACGCTTGAGTGGTCTTATTCCTGCCTACGCCTACCCCAATGCCGTCAAGTTAAGCGCAAGTTGTTTAAAAACCGGAGTGCAATCGCTTCAGCTATTGCCTGTAAAAACAGCTAAAGCTGTTTTACTCCAGTTGGTTGCTTAACTTAACGGCATTGCTTCCTGCTCTTATCCGTGTCTATCAGTCAGATCCGTGTCATCTGTGTTCTATTTTATAACGGCTGAATAAAACGCTAGTTTATCGCCAACATGTTATCCAGCGCCCGTTTGGCTAATTTGGCTTCTTCAACAGGCACAGAAATCTGGTTAATCACCTGCCCCGCTGCCAAATTTTCCATAACCCAGGCCAAATGTTGCGGATCGGTTCTAAACATGGTTGAACACATGCACAGTGTGGGCGACATAAAATGTACATTTTTGCCCTGTGCCTTGCAGTCTTCGTGTAAACGATTAACCAAATTTAATTCGGTCGCAACCAACCAGCGGGTATTGGGTTCGGCTTCACGCACTATTTTTAAAATGGTCTCGGTAGAGCCGACATAATCCGCTTTTTGACAGACTTCAAAACAGGCTTCCGGATGTGAAATAACCTTGGTTTCCGGATATCGTTCAAGAAAATTATCAATCTGTTCCGGCTTAAATACTTGATGCACAGAACAATAGCCATTCCAGAGTATAATTTTGGCATTGCGAATTTGCTCTTCGGTCAAACCGCCCAGAGGTTTATTAAAATCCCAGGTGACCATTTCTTCCAAAGGAATGCCCATGCGGTAACCGGTATTGCGGCCTAAATGTTGATCAGGGAAAAACAACACTTTAGAGCGTTTGGCAAAACTCCATTCCAGTATTTTTTGGGCATTGGATGAGGTACACACGATACCGTCATGCTTGCCGCAAAACGCTTTTAAATCGGCGGCTGAATTAATGTAAGTCACCGGCGTCACTTCATTTTCTACATCGATAATCTCTGCCAATTCCTGCCAGCATTTCTGAACCTTTAACAGATTGGCCATATCCGCCATTGAACACCCGGCCGCCAAATCCGGCAAGATGGCTATTTGTTCCGGACGGGACAAAATATCAGCAACTTCTGCCATAAAATGCACGCCGCAAAACACGATATATTCGGCCTCCGATTGCGCTGCATCCCTGGAAAGCTTTAAAGAATCACCGGTAAAATCGGCATGTTTAAACACTTCGTCGCGTTGATAATGGTGTCCGAGTATCACACAACGGCTACCCAGCTTGGCTTTGGCTGAAATAATGCGGGCATCGCATTCTTCATCATCGAGTAAGGCGTAATCTTGAATGGGGAAGCTTGTTGAAGTCATAGTGTTATCAATGTCACCAGTGTTAAAAAATCGATTAGGTTGTGCAGCATGTACCATAAATAAAAATGGCAAAACCATGCCCTATTGAAGCCCAAACGGGGCTACCCCAATACCGTTAAGTTAAGCAGTCAACGGGAGTAAAACCGCTTTGGCTATTTTTACAGGCAATAGCTAAAGCGATTGCACTCCCGTTTTTTAAACAAATTACGCTTAACTTAACGGCATTGAGAACTACCCGTTTAAAGCTTTTATGGTATCAGACGGGCAATAACCGAAGGTAATTTTTTGGGTGCCTTGATACGCAATTGCTTGTTAATATTCATGCGTCCAAAGACCACAACAATATCAGCGGTAGAAACATCAAACTCTTTGGCTAAAAAACGCACCATGTGATCGGTCGCCTTACCGGCACGCGGTGCTTCGGTAACACTGATTTTGAGTTGATTGCCCTTAACCTTACCAATAACATCCTGTTTGGCACCGGGTGTACCCAGCACATTCAGTATTAGTATATCGTCATCCCACGCAAAAAAAGAGCTCATTTTTTTAGGATTAGTCGATATTTTTGTGGTTTTTTTGTCTTTACCCGCTTTTTTTTCCGCCATAATTCCAATTATATTTTTTGGATTT
>JBAXTQ010000195.1:0-7304 GCA_037130115.1 Methylococcaceae bacterium | reverse complement strand
ACCTTTCACCTTTCACCTTTCACCTTTCACCTTTCACCTTTCACCTTTCACCTTTTACCTTTTACCTTTTACCTGTTTTATTTTTCTATCAGGACAATGGCTTGTACGGCAATGCCTTCTTTACGACCTTCAAAGCCCAGCTTTTCTGTGGTGGTGGCTTTTACATTAATACAATCAACGTCCACGTTTAAATCATCGGCAATGTTTTGGCACATCGCGGCAATATGGGGTGCCATTTTAGGGGCTTGGGCGATAATAGTCATATCGGCATTAACCAATTGATAACCTTTATCCTGCACGATGCCGTAAACATGCCGCAACAAGACCCGGCTGTCGGCGCCTTTAAATTCAGGATCGGTATCAGGAAAATGTTTGCCTATATCGCCTAAAGCCGCCGCACCCAGCAAGGCGTCACATAAAGCATGCAGCACGACATCGCCATCGGAATGCGCTTCCAGACCTTGCTCATAGTCTATTTTGACGCCGCCCAAGATCACATCACCACCGTCTTTAAAGCGGTGTACATCATAGCCCATACCTACTCTAATCATTTTGATGCTCCATATAAAATTGTGCCAATGCCAAGTCTTCGGGTCGGGTAATTTTTATATTATCAGGACGACCTTCAACGATTTTGGGTTGCAAGCCTTGTAATTCCAGGGCGCTGGCTTCATCAGTTATGGCTGGATTGCCTTCCGCCGCTTCCAACGCACTTTTTAACAGGCCATAACGAAACATCTGCGGCGTTAATGCCCGCCAGATATGACGTCGATCCAAGGTACCGACGATACAGTTACCCTGAACATTTTTTAACGTGTCGTGTGACGATAACGCAAGAATGCCACCAACTTCATCATTGACCAGCGAGGCTATAAGATGGTGTATATCGGTCGTCGTAAGGCAGGGTCTGGCTGCATCATGCACCAGTACCCAGTCATTATCCGAGGCTAGTTCACGTATCGATTTTAATGCTGACAGCACAGAATCCGCCCGCTCTTTGCCACCTGCCGCAGTGATGACCTGTTTATGAGCTGACACGTCAAGCTCGGGCCAGTAAGGATCTTCTTTCGAAATTGCGACAGCAACGGCCGCAAAAACGTCCGCTTTTAACAAGCGCAACAAAGTATGCTCGATGACTGTTTTATCGGCAAGTTCCAGATATTGTTTGGGTCGGTCTGCGTTCATGCGTTTGCCAACACCGGCCGCAGGAACAACAGCCCAAAATTTTATTGAATGGGTCATGGGTAAGGAAAGTTAGGATATCAAGCTAAAAGACAGGGTTACAGAGAGTGGGAGGACAAAGCCGGAATACAGGATAAAGTGCGACAATTAACGCCTCTTTCTTCTAGTTCGTGTTGATCGGGGAAGTACAATATGCTCCAGATCAATTTCATCGTTAATTTTATCTAAAATATCCTTGTCTATAGGAGGAGAATATAGATCGGTTAATGCACTTGCTATACCTACAAAAGCATAGAAACTCATACCAAGGCTAATCGTTCCAATTAAAACGCCTATTTCAAAAGAAATAGCCGGAAATAGCCATACCAGGCAAAAAGCCACGCCGACACTCATAGCCAGAAACAAAGACAATGCCACTAAAAAAACAATGATTACTATAAAAAACTTTAACATTTAGGACTCCAATACGTTAACTGACTCGCCTGACATTCTGCGATATTTATCACAAGTGTCCGGTAATCAACTATAAAATCATGAGTTGTCTTTTCCCGCACCCGATGACAACTTTTTTTCCAGCGCGGTCATGCGGTCGTGCAACCTTGCCAATTCTTGAAGAATCTGATTTTCTTCAGTCTCGATACGACTCGTGTCCAGCTCAATTTGTCGCACATTCTGACCCCAGGCATCCCTATTTTTACCGATTAGCGTCACTGACACTATTGCGGTAAACATCGAAAATAAAGCCAGCCCGAATAATATCAGTGCCGCCGACAACAACCGTCCCAAAAACGAGGTTGGCACTACGTCACCAAAACCCACATGCGTCATGGTGACCCAGGCCGACCATATCCCGTCAAACAGCGAGTGGATATTAGGATCAATCATATAAAGCATAAAACCGGAAACCATAGTCACAGAAAAAGCCAGCGTGAGTAAATAAACCAGTGTTCGTTTTCCCGTCAAGTCATTGAGCAGACTTTTAAACAGGCTTATAGATTCAGTAAGTAACACTATGATTTTCATAAAATTATCCCTATTTTTAAGAGGATGGTTACAGGAAAATTGGATACAGGTCAGTTAGCAGCATTTTATGCCTTTTTCACGCATCCGATAGTATCCATGAAAAAGAAAAGGCGCAAGGCTAAAGGTGAAAAAAAAACACCTTTAGCCTTGCGCCTTTAACCTGCTATTAACCTTATTCAAGAACCTGAAAAAAAGTCTCGCCCTCCCGCATCATCCCTAATTCATCCCTGGCTCTTTCTTCCAGTGCTTCCTGCCCTTTTCTCAAGTCCTCTACTTCAGCATAAAGCGTTTCATTACGTTCCTTTTTTTCTTCTACCTGCTCCTTAAGGTCATCAAGTCGCAGTTGAAGTGCCGTTATCTCTGCAATACCGCCATCACCCTGCCATAACCGGTATTGCAAAAGAATAATCAACAACGTAATGATTGAAAGAAGATATTTCATAATGTTAAAGTAAAATCCATCAGGCCAACGGCGCAAGATTTTTAAACCTTGTGCCGCCTTTGACCTTGTGCCTTAAAAGTTTTAAAGCATTCTAAATGCGCTACGACCTGCGTATTTAGCCAAACTGCCTAATTCTTCTTCAATTTTCATCAAACGATTATATTTGGCAACACGGTCAGAACGGCTTAATGAGCCGGTTTTAATTTGACCCGTACCCGTTGCTACCGCTAAATCAGCAATGGTAACGTCTTCAGTTTCGCCTGAACGATGTGACATAACCGCTGTATAAGACGCTTTATGAGCCATATCAATCGCCGCAAACGTTTCAGTCAAGGTGCCGATTTGATTAACTTTAATCAGGATTGAATTTGCGATATCTCTGTCAATGCCTTTTTGCAGAATTTTGGGGTTAGTCACAAATAAATCATCACCCACCAACTGAATACGTCCACCCAATTTTTCAGTGATCAGTTTCCAGCCATCCCAATCATTTTCGTCAAAACCATCTTCAATGCTGATAATGGGGTAACGATCAACCCAATCAACAAAGAAATCAGCCATTTGTTCTGAGTTGTAAGTTTTGCTTTCAGAGGCCAAATCATAAATACCGTCTGAGTAGTATTCAGAGGCAGCTGCATCCAGACCCAAGTAAATATCGACACCCGGTTTATAACCGGCCAACTCTATCGCTTGTAAAATAACGCTGATCGCTTCTTCGTTTGAAGAAAGGTTAGGGGCAAAACCGCCTTCATCACCAACAGTAGTCGCCAAGCCTTTGGCTTTTAATACTTTGCTTAAGTTATGAAATACTTCTGCGCCGTAACGAATCGCTTCACGGAAAGTCGGTGCGCCGACAGGCAAGATCATAAATTCTTGCAAATCTACGCTGTTGTCAGCGTGTGAACCGCCGTTGATTATGTTCATCATCGGAACGGGTAAAATAAATTCACCGGATTTGTTCAAGTGACGGTACAAAGGTTGTCCGGCTTCTTTTGACGCGGCATGAGCTGCGGCCATAGACACAGCCAACAATGCATTGGCACCCAAGCGGGCTTTGGTATCAGTGCCGTCCAGAGCGATCATTGCCTTATCCAGACCTTCCTGATCATTAACGTCCAAACCGATAACCGCATCGCGAATCTCGGTTCTTACGTTATTAACAGCGTTTAATACGCCTTTACCCAAGTAACGGGATTTATCGCCGTCACGCAACTCAATGGCTTCGCGCTCACCGGTTGAGGCACCGGAAGGCACCATTGCACTGCCGACAACGCCGGATGCCAAAACAACATCAGCCTCCAACGTTGGATTACCGCGTGAATCTAAAATTTCTCTTGCACGAATATCTATTATTGCGGCCATCATTTTTCCTATAGTGTTGTTTCTATCAGACTTTTCGCTTTTACGGCCTGATCGATAGTTAATAAAACTTCTAATAATTCTTGCATTCTATACATCGGCCAAGCATTGGGGCCGTCACTTTTAGCTTCCGCAGGATTTGGATGGGTTTCCATAAATAATCCGGCAACGCCTACAGCGATGGCGGCTCTGGCCAACACCGGCACAAATTCACGCTGTCCACCGGAGCAAGTGCCTTGGCCACCGGGTAATTGTACGGAATGAGTTGCATCAAAAACCACGGGGCAATGGGTGTCTCTCATCACGGCTAACGAGCGCATGTCGGAAACCAGATTGTTATAACCAAAAGACACGCCGCGCTCACAGACCATAATATGCTGATTGCCGGTGGCTTTGGCTTTATTGGCGACATGCACCATATCCCAGGGTGCAAGAAACTGGCCTTTTTTGATATTGACCGGTATGCCTTGTGAGGCAACCTGCTGAATAAAATTGGTTTGACGGCATAAAAAAGCCGGTGTTTGCATGACATCAACCACGCTGGCAACTTCTGCTAATGGCGTATCTTCATGGACATCCGTTAACACCGGAACACCGATTTGTTGCTTAACTTTTTCCAGTATTTCCAGGCCTTTCTCTATCCCCAAACCTCTAAAACTTTCGTGTGATGAGCGATTGGCTTTATCAAACGATGATTTGTAAATAAACGGGATGTTTAATGCGGTTGTTAATTCTTTAAGATAACCCGCTGTATCCAGTGCCAACTGCTCACTTTCAATCACGCAAGGGCCGGCGATTAAAAAAAACGGCTGATCTAATCCAACTTCAAAACCACATAATTTCATTAGGTTGTTACCTTTTTATGTTGTACTGCTGCAACGACAAAGCCGGAAAACAAGGGGTGTCCTTTTCTGGGCGTTGAGGTAAATTCAGGATGGAACTGGCACGCTAAAAACCACGGATGATCCGGTAATTCGATGACTTCAACCAGGCGCCCGTCAATTGATTTTCCGGAAAAGCGCATTCCGGCTTTTTCCAGCTTTTCAATATATGAATTATTAAACTCATAACGATGACGATGCCGTTCGGTAATCACATCTTTCTGATAAAGCTGAAAAGCCAATGAATCATTTTGTAATCGGCATTTTTGTCCACCCAGACGCATGGAACCACCCAACTCGGTATTTTCGTCACGCGTTTCCAATTGACCACTTTCAGCCCACCACTCGGTAATCAAGCCAATAACCGGATGCGGTGATTTAGGCAAAAATTCTGTACTATGTGCACCTTCCAGACCGGCAACATCACGGGCAAATTCAATGACCGCAACCTGCATCCCCAAACAAATACCCAGATACGGAATTTTATTTTCGCGGGCATAGCGAACGGTGGCAATTTTGCCTTCCACGCCACGCTCACCAAAACCGCCCGGCACCAAAATCGCATCAACGTCTTTCAGACGGGCAACGCCTTCGTCCTCTATCAGTTCTGAATCGATGTACTTAAGAATGACCTTGGTACGAGTAGAAATACCGGCATGAATCAGTGCTTCATTGAGAGACTTATAAGCATCAGAATGATCAACATACTTGCCGACAATGGCAATAGTCACTTCATTAACCGGATGGGTTAATGCTTCAATAACCGTCGTCCATTCGGTTAAATCTGCAGGCATTGCATTGAGTCGCAATTTGCTGACAACAATATCATCCAGACCTTGTTCATGCAGTAGCAGCGGAATTCGATAAATAGAGTCGGCATCGACCGCAGAAATAACCGCTTTTTCTTCTACATTGGTAAACAAGGCAATTTTTCGGCGCTCTGCTACGGGAACGGGGCGTTCCGAGCGACAAATCAGAATATCCGGTTGGATACCAATCGTCCGCAGCTCTTTAACAGAATGCTGGGTAGGCTTGGTTTTGATTTCACCGGCAGAACGAATATACGGCACCAGTGTTAAATGAATAAACAGCGATCTATCCATGCCCAATTCAAAACGCATTTGCCGGATAGCTTCCAGAAAGGGCAGTGATTCAATATCACCGACCGTACCGCCCACCTCAATTAAAGCAACGTCCATGCCTTCCGCGCTTAGATAAACGCGGCGCTTTATTTCATCGGTAATATGCGGAATAACCTGAACGGTAGCGCCTAAGTATTCACCTTTACGCTCGCTACGCAAAACGCTGTCATAAACCTGACCTGCGGTGAAATTATTCTTTTTGGCCATCGTGGTTTTAAGAAACCGTTCATAATGACCCAAATCCAGATCAGTTTCTGCACCATCTTCAGTGACAAATACTTCACCATGTTGAAAAGGGCTCATAGTGCCCGGATCAAGATTGATGTAGGGATCCAGCTTGGTCATAGTGACCTTGAGACCTCGGGCCTCAAGAATGGCGGCAAGCGACGATGCAGCAATGCCCTTGCCTAGCGATGAAACAACACCGCCGGTAATGAAAATATATTTTGTCATTGTGAAGGTATGGTATTCAGAAGATAACTGATTGGCAGTTTAAAAATTTTGGCTATTTTAATCGACAATGCCCTGATAGTCATTGTCTTTATTCAACCAGCACCTGAAATGCTTATGTAGCAAAGCCTGTTTATTAAACGGGAGACAACTTAACACCCTATTTGTAGCCCCATTTAGCATGGAAATTACTTGTCAGATTTTTAGCCCCTTATCTATCGACTGCCCTCACTCAAACGGAATTTATCAGTTCACCTTGTCCACGACATCATAACTAAATTGATCGACCGTGCTCACAGGCATGGCTCGCACCTATAAAGCACAATTTAACGCCGACAACCCATTTAAACAAAGTCATTTTTTCTTGATTTTTACCATTATTTATTTAACATTAGTGTCATTGATAGCTTCTTACCTAAGTGTATTCAACTTCGTTTATTACACCCTGTATATGATATACCACGGGGTTTTTGACCATCCCGACTCACTTTAACATTGTCTTAATGGTTTTTTTTATTATACTAGTTAATTTTTAGGTAAAAACAATGTGTTTTAGTGCTGATATGTCGCTGGGGCTAGGTCTTATAGGATTTGCGGCTTCAGGCGTGACTTTTATTGATAAAACCGAAACTTTTTGGGTGAGGTTCGCAAGAGCTTATGCCATTTTCCATTTTTCACTCATGGAGTTTATTCAATATTTTGCCTACCCGGTTGCTGACCAATGCGGCTACGGCACCAATTTTTATTTAAGCGAGCTGTCAACCTATCATATCGCCCTGCAAGAAGTCGCCATTCGCACCGAAGTTCCCGTAATTAACGGTATTG
>JBAXTQ010000194.1:0-7320 GCA_037130115.1 Methylococcaceae bacterium | reverse complement strand
CCAAAGAAAAATCTTCGTGTTCTTCGTGTCTTCGTGGTGAAATGTCTTAAGATACTTCTGGGGGTTATTTTCTGCATACTGCCTAAGGATAAAAAATAAGAAACAAATAGCCAAAAAACAGCATCAAGTGTACATGCCCCTGTAACATCGTGGTACGCCCGGTCATCAGCGTGATAAGCGCCGTCAATAAACTGGCATAAAGCAATGTTGAACCCGATCCCGTTACCCCAATAGTCAACTTTAAATCCTGTAATCCTGTCGCCAACATGATTGCCGGAACCGTCAGAGCAATTGAAGATAACACCGAACCCAGGCAGATATTAACAGACCGCTGCATATTATTATCCAAGGCACTACGATACGCGCTTAAACTTTCCGGTATAAGAACCAATGAGGCAATAATTAAACCCGCTAGTTCTATGGGTGCGTGTAGCGTTTCTATACCGTAGTTAATAAAGCCGCCAAAAAAATCCGCCAATAACACAATCGGTGTAACCGACATAATTAATCCGGCTGCTGAAATCAATACGGCACGATTATTATGAATTTTTTTTGGCGCTGGCTCATTTATGCCCGGATCGGTCGTAAAAATATCAGATTGATCAAACAGTTCTTTATGCCTTGTTGTTTGCATAAACAAAAACAATAAATAAACCAAGATACATAAAAGCCCCAGAAAAATTTCCTGGGCAGGAATCAGTGTTGGCCCCACTGATGAAAGCGTATGGCTGGGCATAACAAATAAAATCAAGGTCAAGGGTGCAATGAGATGAAGATAAGAAAGCGCACCCCGCAAGTTAAAGGTTTGCTCAAAATGCTTCCAGCCACCGGCGATTAAAGACAAACCCACCATACCATTAAGCATAATCATTAAACTGGCAAAAACAGTATCACGCAACATGGACGGATTTTGATCGCCCGTCATCATAATCTGTAGCATCAAGCTCACTTCAATGGCCGCAACCGCCAGTGTTAATATTAACGTACCAAAAGGCTCTTTTAACAGGGTTGACAGGTGCTCGGCATGGCGATTGACTGCAAATACACAGCCCAACATGATGATAAAAATCATCAAAGCCGCCGCCAACATAACGTTTAAGCCCATGTCAGGGCCAATTTCTAAATGCGCCAAGGTAAAAAGCAGCCAAACCAGCCAACCCAGCAGAACAAAAACATTACGTTTCAGGCCGTTAATAATATTCACTTAAACCTCATTCAAAATAACAAAAAACAGACTTCAACCGCTTTCAAATCGTGAGTAACCGACTCCGTGGGAGCGACGCCATCATCGCGATTTGAAACGCTAGTCGCGACGTAGGCGTCGCTCCCACAATAGATCTACCCATTTTCCGTGAACGGGAAAAACACAACTACCACAGAAAATTTTTCAAAGATCAGCATAGGCTTCACATTCGCTCAAGGTGCCTTGTAGAGCCTCTGAAAAGGCTTTATCTATGGGAGGCGCTTTGCACAAATAAACGCCGGTCTGATCAATTTCAAAGACTATAGAATCGCCTTCACGTAGCTTCAAGGCTTCAAGAACCGGATGGGGAACGACAGCTTGATTATGATGAATTAATTGACTACTGGTTTGCATACATTTAACTCCAAATTCGACAATCTACTTTAGCAAAAAACAACAAAATCTGCCATTTACCTTATTGGAAACTAAAAAAACCATTAACGGCTTTAATTTCCAGCATCATACCAAAGAACGGCACGACGGGTAGCTTTGATAGCCTTACCCGGTTGTAGTTAACGCGGGACAATTTTTTTTGTAAGATTAAAAGCGACGTTATTCAAATTTGAATAACGTTAAAACCTGCACAAGACTGTTGTGAAACTTTACTTTTAAAATCCCCCAATGCCGTTAAGTTAAGCCGTTCGCTGAGCGGAGTCGAAGCGATTTGGCTGGCTTCGGCTCCGCTCAGCCAACGAGGCTCCGCTCAGTGAACGGTTTATCTTGCCAAGAGGTACTTAACTTAACGGCATTGCCCCTACCCTCTTTGCCAAAATCGGAAATAAACTGTCTAATGGTTTCTTTTACGCATTTTTCTTCATCCTTACTTATGATTCCTACTGACGTTCACACTGAAATTATGCAGCGCCTGGCTAAAACCGAGCGCGAAGAAGACGTGCGCATTTTGCTGGCGATTGAATCAGGCAGCCGCGCGTGGGGCTTTGCGTCTGCCAATAGCGATTTTGATGTGCGGTTTATTTATGCCCGTCCGGCGGATTGGTATCTTGCCGTTGATCTTGAAGAACGGCGCGATGTTATTGAATACGCCATCACGGATGATATTGATCTTAATGGTTGGGATATAAGAAAGGCGCTGCGCCTGTTTAAGAAATCGAACCCGACTTTTGTTGAGTGGCTGCAATCGCCTTTTAAATACACTGAGGTCGGTGCGTTTGCTGAAGCTGCCAGACAGTTATTGCCTTTAGTGTATTCATGCGAAAGCGGGATTTACCATTACCGCAACATAGCAAAAACCAATTATCGTGGTTATTTACGTGCCGAATTAGTGCCCATCAAGAAATATTTTTATGTGCTGCGTCCGTTGCTATCGGTACGCTGGCTTGAACGCTATGGCACGGCTGCGCCTATTGAGTTTTCAAAATTACTGCATCTAATTGACGGTGAAACCGGACTATTGGCTGATATAGAAATGCTGCTTCAAAGAAAAAGTGTAGCTCTGGAGTTGGAATATGCCGAACCCGTGGCGAGTATCAATGCCTTTGTTGAAGCCGAATTGGAGCGACTAAAATCCAGGGTTCCACTACGCGGGCAAAAGCCGGAGCCACTTTGCCAACTTAATGCGTTGTTTCTTGCTACGTTACGAGAGCCTTGGCTTAGCTGAAAGACAAGAGCCTTTCTGAAGCATAACCCGCATCGGCTTGTTTTTACTCAATTTCACTGGGAGCCAAACTTGCTCAAGCTGACGGTAACAGGAATATTTCCTTTTTATAGTAGTCATCTAGGCGTTTGTTAATGATTTGGCTATCATGCAGACCTTTACAGTAAAATTTTGAGAGAACTATGAGAAAGGTGTTATATGGAATGCTTGGGCTGGTTAGCCTTTCGGCAGTCAGTGCGGTGCAGGAAAAAGACAAGCCGCTGGATTTAGGTATCATAGACATTGTCGGTGTAACGCCTCTGCAAAGTAGCGGTGTTGCTGCCAATAAAATACCCGCCAATATTCAAACGGTTTCGGCAAAGCAATTGGAAGATACTCAAAGTCTCTCATTGGCAGAATATATCAATCGTTATTTAGGTAGCGTCAGTATTAATGAAGCGCAAAACAATCCTTTGCAGCCGGATATTTATTACCGTGGCTTTGTCGCGTCACCACTGCTGGGCATGCCGCAAGGCTTATCAACCTACGTTAACGGTGTCCGTTTTAATGAACCCTTTGGTGATACGGTTAATTGGGATTTAATTCCTAAAGGGGCGATTGATACCATGGCTTTATTTCCGGGCTCTAATCCGGTGTATGGTTTAAATACCTTGGGCGGTGCCATATCAATCAAAACCAAAACCGGATTTTCAGCCCCCAAACATGAGTTTGAGGCTTATGGCGGTTCTTGGGACAGGCAATCACAGGAATTAAGCAGCGGCTGGAATAATGGCACTTGGGGTTATTTTTTAGACCTGCATCATTTTGCGGAACAAGGCTGGCGGGATTTTTCACCGACCAAAGCCGATCAAGCGTTTGGCACCTTGAGCTGGCGTGGCGATAAAGGCTCTTTAGATCTGACGCTGGGCGGTAATGATAACAATATGAAGGGTAACGGTGCCGCGCCTATTCAGTTGCAGGAACAAAACAGAAAGTCTGTTTTTACCCATCCCGACCAGACTATCACTAGAATGTTCTTTTCAGAATTGGCGGGTAGTTATGATGTGACTGATGCTATTGAAGTGAGCGGTAATGCCTATTTTAGACAGAATCGTATCGGCACTTTTAATGGTGACAGCAGTGACTATGAGGCTTGCGAAGCTGATCCGACATTTCTGTGTGAAAATCCGGGTGTCGATGAACAAATAGTTGAGGATACTAATGGCCACGACGTCGAAGCCCACGATGCGGTTGAAGGCGCAACCAACAATACCAGTCAAACCAATATGCGCAGTCGTGGCGGCACCTTGCAGTCAGCGTTTGCCCAGGATTTATTCAACCATGAAAATAATCTGACCGTCGGTACCAATTATGATTATGCCGAAACCCATTTTAATTCAGATACCGAACTCGGTTCGCTAACCGATACCCGTGGCACCACGCAAAGCGGCATTTTTGTCGATGAATCCAAAGTGCGCTTGCATACCGATACTTCAACCGTCGGAGTCTTTTTGACCGACAGTTTTTCCATTACCGACGCATTAACGGCCACCGTTGCAGGTCGTTATAACTATATCCATGTCAACATGAACGACATGTATAAAAACAACCCTCCCAATACCTTGGACGGTTCGCATACCTTTGAGCGGCTTAATCCGTCTGGCGGCTTAACCTATCAAATCCTGGACAATCTAAATGTATACGGTAGTTACAGCGAATCGGCGCGTGCGCCATCGCCAATGGAATTAAGTTGTGCCAATCCGGATGCACCGTGTAAATTGCCCAACTCTTTTGTGTCCGATCCACCTTTGGAACAAGTCGTCGCCAAGACTTGGGAAGGCGGTTTTAGAGGGGATTTGAACAAACTGTTAGGCAAAGGCGATCTTAAATGGAATTTGGGTTATTTTCATACCATGAATAATGACGATATTATTTTTAATCGCTCCGGCGGGATTACCAATCAAGGTTATTTCAGTAATGTAGGCCAAACCCAACGTTATGGAATAGAAGCCGGAACAACGGTTAATTATCCGCAAGTCTTCAGCCAGATTGATGACTGGCATTTTGCGACCAATTACACCTATTTAAACGCACGCTTCATGGACGGCTTTGATACTCAAGACCCCATAAACAACACTGCAATTGCTGCGGTTACCGAGGGCAACAGAATTCCCGGTCTTCCTGAGCATATTTATAAGGCAACTATCGGTGTTGATTTATGGAAAAAAGTCTCATTGGGTTTTGATGGCATGTACAGCGGCGATAAGTATTTTAGAGGTGATGAAGCCAATAAAAACCCTCAATTAACAGGTTACTGGGTCTTTAACAGCACCGCAGAATATAAAGTGACCAAAAATTTCGCCGTGTTTGGCAAGCTTAATAATGTATTTGATACGCACTATAACTCTTTTGGTGTTTATGGAAATGCCTCTGAAGTGTTACCTGGCTATAACGATGGCCGTTTTGTATCATCCGGCGCTCCAAGAGCCGGTTGGGTTGGCATACGCTTAACGATGTAAAGTCATGTAATAAAGAGTGTTTGGATCTCCATGCAGGAACAGATAACATCCCTTGCCGGGATGTTATCTCTCGTTGTTCCAGTTTTTTTAACTTGACTGAGTCAATCCCGGATAAATAAAGATGTTTTCGTTAGTCGCGACGTGGGCGTCGCTCCCACTGTGGGAGCGACGCCCACGTCGCGACTATAGCTCGCCTCGGCACACCGCTACGCAGCACTTACATTGCCGTCGATTGCTGTCCAGATGCGACGCTACCTTCCACCCTATTTGCTTGCAATCAACGCTTAACAAGCGGATGTGGCTTTAAAAAGACGATCATTTATCGCTCGCCACACTTCTGTTTCGGGGGGCTGTTCTACCAGAATAATATCCAGTTTCAAGCTATCCAGTTCGCGTAAGGCCGTATACAAGGTTTGTGCATAAGCTTCTGCTTGTTCCGGCATACGGATTAACCGGGTTAACCGGTTTTCTGACTGTTGCTGGTGATAGGCCAGCAAGCCTGTTTTTTTATGCTGTAAAGTCAGTTGCGAAATCATCTCCGGTAAACGCTTGGTCGGGCACAGTATAGCCTGCGTTATCGGGGCATAGTGAACGGCCATCATTCCGGGTGCGCGTTGCTGTGACGGGTTGCTTTGCTCCGTTTGCGGGGAAACCATGATTAATTCAGTTTGTAAAACTGCTTCAATAGCGTCTCGGGTAATATGCCCCGGCCGTAACAATTTTGGCCGGTCTCCGCTCAAATCAACAATGGTTGATTCCACGCCTACCAGACAAGCGCCGCCATCAAGAATAAGATCGACGGCATCGCCCAATTCTTCTTCCACATGCGCCGCTTGGGTCGGGCTAATTCTGCAAAAACGATTGGCAGAAGGTGCGGCAATGCCGCCACCGAAGGCCTGCAATAATCGTAAGGCAACCGGATGATCAGGCACTCGCAAACCAACGGTATGCTGTCCGCCGGTAACGTCCAGCGGCACTTCGGGCTTTTTGTTTAATATCAGTGCCAAGGGCCCGGGCCAGAAACGCGCAGCCAGTTGCTGTGCGGCCTCCGGCACTGTCAGCGCCCAGTCATTAAGGCTGTCAATGCCGGGTATATGGACGATCAATGGATGGTCGACAGGTCGACCCTTGGCTTGAAAAATTCGCCGAACGGCTTCAGGATTGGAAGCATCAGCCCCCAAGCCGTAAACCGTTTCAGTGGGAAAGGCAACCAGGCGACCTTGCCGTAATAATTTGACCGCATAATCAATGGCGGCATCATCTGCAAAAACAGGTTTCATGTTGTTCGTTTTAACCCAGCTTAAGTCCAACCAGAAAACCACCCGTCGCACTGACGCCTTTACTGGTAATACTCGACAGACGTTTCATCAAAAAATCGCCGGATTGCTTTACCGCATCAGTAGCTGAATCAGCCGCCTGTTGCAGATTGAGATCACTTATTTTAGTGACTCCAAAATGCTCACCCACAAACATCAATACGATTGCAGCGCCACATAAAAACAGGGACATAAAAAACATTTTTTTAGCAAAATAGCCAACCGCCAGACCGATAGCGAATGGCGTACCTACATTACTAATCATAAAATCTGGCGTAAAAATGTCGGTGGCAGCCGGTACATCGACGGTATTGTTTTTCATTACTGTAGCTTTCTCTTTTTTTGTTGAAGTGAATCATTAACCTGACAACGGCCTGTTAGGGTCAATTATAACAAGTGCTGTTACCGCCGCCATCATCTTTATCGGTATCTTCATGGTTTATAACCAGCCGGTAGATTTCGGCTTTGATCATAGAACACGGATGACACTGATTATACGGGTTTCAACGGATTTAATGTTTAGATATTAAGTATCCACCACTAAAATTCGTGTTCCATTTTTAACAGCTGAGTCGCTAATACTTTAATAAAACTTGCAATCTGCGTTATTTAATGACAATTTAATGACCACAGATACTTGCCTTGTAA
>JBAXTQ010000193.1:0-7324 GCA_037130115.1 Methylococcaceae bacterium | reverse complement strand
GAAAAAGGGGGATTGAGGGGGATTTATCTAATAAAATCTCCCCTAACCCCTCTTTATTAAAGAGGGGGACTGAATAGTTACGACAAATTCACTGCACTGAGGGAAGTTTGAGAGTACAAGCTTGGGCGAGTATAAATTATAAAAACAGTAAACACACCTTGTAAATAGCGCGATGAGCGGTATCTACAGGCAAAAAAAAGGCTGGATAAATCCAGCCTTTTTTGGGTTTTGTTAAAGCTTAGTTTAACAAGCCTTGCAACAAGCCATTTAACTTATGTACAAAGGCAGCCGGATCATCCAGTTGTCCACCTTCGCTCAAAATTGCCTGGTCAAACAGAATGTGGGTCAAATCGGCAAAACGGGTATCATCCTGTTCCGCTTTCATACGCACAACCAGCGGATGTGTAGGGTTGATTTCAAAAACAGGTTTTCTGCCCATTCCCATACCCATTGATTGACCGGCATCCTTCATGATTCTTTCCATGTTAAGACTCATGCCATAAACATCAGCAACCAAACAAGCGGGTGATTCGGTTAAGCGATGACTCAAGCGTACTTCACTGACTTTATCGGCCAACACGTCTTTAATCTGCTTAAGAACCGCTTCAAAGTCTTTATTAACTTTTTCCAGGGCGGCTTTATCTTCTTCTGCATCCAGAGTGCCTAAATCCAGGTCACCTTTGGCAACAGACTGTAAATGCTTGCCTTCAAATTCGTCCAGATTAGACACCAACCATTCATCAATACGGTCAGACAACAAGATAACTTCAATGCCTTTCTTACGGAAAATTTCCAGATGCGGGCTGTTTTTTGCCGCAGAAAAGCTGTCTGCCGTTACATAATAAATGTGTTCCTGACCTTCTTTCATCCGGCTCACATAATCTTCCAGCGCAACATCCTGTTTGTCGGTATCGGCATGGGTAGACGCAAAACGCAACAATTTGGCGACGCGTGCTTTATTGGCATGGTCTTCAATCGGGCCTTCTTTAATCACTGCGCCAAACTGAGCCCAGAATGTTGCATATTTTTCCGGTTCATTTTTGGCCAGATTTTCCAACATACCCAGCACTTTTTTAACCGCACCCGATTTAATGGCGGTGATTTGTTTGCTTTGTTGCAAAAGTTCTCTGGATACGTTGAGCGGCAATGAGTTTGCATCAATAACGCCCCTGATAAAACGCAAATAACGCGGCATTAACTGCTCGGCATCATCGGTAATAAAGACTTTACGAATGTACAGCTTTACGCCATGTTTGGCATCCCTGTCCCACAAATCAAACGGTGCCCGTGATGGCACATAAAGCAATAAAGCATATTCGTTAGTGCCTTCAACCCGGCTGTGTACATGAGTCAATGGATCTTGAAAGTCATGGCCTACATGCTTGTAGAATTGATTGTAATCTTCATCTGAAATATCTTGACGGGATTTGGTCCATAACGCGGAAGCACTGTTAATGGTTTCTTCTTCAATTTGTGCAACCGGCTTGGCTTCTTTGGGTTCTTCGCCTTCTTCTACATCCATGTCCATGTCCATCTCCGGCATCACTTCTTTATCCATAACGATAGGTAAAGAAATATGATCAGAGAATTTTCTGACGATGGAACGGATACGATAACCGTCCAGGAATTCGCTTTCAGCTTCTTTCAAATGCAAAACGATTTCTGTGCCACGTTGTGCTTTTTCTACGGCTTCTATCGTGTAATCGCCCTCACCGGCTGATTCCCAACGGGTAGCTTCGCTTTTATCAGCGCCGGCTTTACGTGTGGTCAGAGTCACTTTATCAGCAACAATAAATGCCGAATAAAAACCGACGCCAAATTGACCTATTAATTCGCTGTCTTTAGCTTGCTCACCGGTCAAGGCTTCAAAAAATTGTTTGGTGCCTGATTTTGCAATCGTACCAATGTGCTCCTGAACTTCCGCACGGGTCATACCGATACCATTATCGATAATCGTAATGGTGCGTTTTTCTTTATCAAATTCCAGACGAATTTTTAACTCAGCATCACCTTCATACAAGCCGTCATTCGACAAGGCTTCAAAACGCAATTTATCGGCCGCATCGGAGGCATTGGAAATCAACTCGCGCAAGAAAATTTCCTTGTTGCTGTACAAGGAGTGAATCATCAAATGCAACAGGTGTTTTACTTCAGTTTCAAAACCCAGGGTTTCTTTTTTTGCTTCAACAGTCACGGTATTGTTCCTAAATGGTTAATGTGATTGCTGAATATGTGGGGACATAAGATTTTTTTTCAAGTCTGACGGATTTTATTCGCCACGAAGAAAACAAATAACCGGGTATTCTGGTTTCGATCATAGAACACGGATGACACTGATTATACGGATTTCAACCATCAAAGGGATAGTATCCAATGCCGTTAAGTTAGGTGCAGGTTGTTTAAAAAACTGGCGCTAAGTAGGGTGCGCATCGCGCACCACAACCATGCCCAGAGAAAGAACCCTATATACGCTACAGGTAGAAAAAAAACAATGATTGTGGGGCAAATAAAACCGCTTAGTGGATACGGTTTTAGGTGCGCGATGCGCACCCTACCACTGTAAAAACAGCTAAAGCGGTTTTACTCCAGTTGTATGCTTAACTTAACGACATTGGGATAGTATCCGTTAATATGACGCTTCAACAACCGGAATTTTGCCGATTTTATTCTGCCATATTTTTGGCGCTATTTGATGGATGGAGATGCCTTGAGTATCCACAGCGACGGTAACGGGCATATCTTCAACAACAAATTCATGAATGGCTTCCATACCAAGATCAGCAAACGCGACAATACGTGACTTGCGTATGGCTTTTGATACCAAATAAGCAGCGCCACCCACCGCCATGAGATAAACCGCCTGATGTTTTTTGATAGCGTCAATCGCTTCCTGCCCGCGCTCGGATTTTCCAATCATACCCAGCAAGCCTGTTTTAGCCAGCATGGTTTCAGTAAATTTATCCATACGTGTGGCGGTGGTAGGCCCGGCCGGCCCAACTACTTCGTCACGCACAGGATCAACAGGGCCCACGTAATAAATAAACTTGTTTTTAAAGTTAACGCTTTCGGGCAAAGGCTCGCCGCGTTCCAGCAAATCAACCATGCGTTTGTGCGCCGCATCTCTACCCGTCAGCATCGTACCGCTGAGTAACAGGGTTTCGCCCGGTTTCCAGGTAGCCACTTCGGCAGAAGTCACTGTATCCAGATTAACCCGGCGAGCCGTAGCACCCGCGTCCCAAGTGATGGTTGGCCAGTCTTCCAGACGTGGCGGGGTAAACTCGGCAGGGCCGGAGCCGTCCAGAACAAAATGGGCGTGTCGGGTTGCAGCGCAATTGGGAATAATGGCAACCGGTTTATTGGCTGCATGCGTCGGATAATCGTTAATTTTAATATCCAGCACGGTCGTCAAACCACCCAGACCCTGCGCACCAATACCCAGCGCATTAACTTTGTCATAAAGTTCCAGGCGTAACTCTTCCAAAGCGTTGTTGGCACCCCGGGCAATGAGCTCTTGAATATCAATAGATTCCATGCAAGCTTGTTTGGCAAGCAGCATGGCTTTTTCTGCGGTGCCGCCAATACCTATGCCCAATATGCCGGGAGGACACCAACCCGCGCCCATTGTCGGTACGGTTTTTAACACCCAGTCAACAATGCTGTCCGAAGGGTTGAGCATGGCAAACTTGGCTTTAGCCTCGGAACCGCCGCCTTTGGCCGCTATGTTGACTTCAACCGTATTACCCATTACAAGTTCCGTATGCACAACGGCTGGCGTGTTATCTCCCGTATTGATGCGTCTTCCGGCAGGATCTTTCAGTATTGACGCACGCAAAATATTATCAGGATAACTATAAGCACGTCGAACACCTTCGTTGACCATCTCGGTAACACTAATATCAGCCGCCCACTGCACATCCATACCAATTTTTAAGAAAACAGTGACTATCCCCGTGTCCTGACATAGCGGCCGATGCCCCTCGGCGCACATTCGGGAATTAATTAATATTTGCGCCATAGCGTCCTTGGCCGCAGGACTTTGTTCTTTTTGATAGGCCGCATGTAAAGCCTGAATAAAATCCAGCGGATGATAGTAGGAAATAAATTGCAGTGAATCAGCGATACTTTGGATAAAGTCGTCTTGGCGAATAAGGGTCATTGAGTTTTTCCTGTGTGCGGTCAAGAGGTAAGAAGATTAACTGCGCACCACGAAGCCTGTCCTGAGCGAAGCCGAAGGGACACGAAGAACACGAAGAAAAAACCAAGGTAAAACCTTCGTGTTCTTCGTGTCTTCGTGGTGTTATGGTTTTAAGCTATGTTTTAAGTGAATAAGTAAGGTTTATTCGTCCAACTCTTCAGCAAGAAGTTTGGACTTTTTACCATAATTGGGTGCAATGCTGATCAGTAGCGTGAGCAAAGTCGCAATGTAGGGGACGGCTTGTACAGATAATACCGCTATCCATAATTTACCGCTTAAATTATCAAAATGCTCGACAGAACTCATGCCATAAATGCCCGCACTTAACAAGACCAGCAAAAATAATTCCTGTCTGATAGCGATTAAACCGGTAAACAACGGCCCTTGTTTTTCATACTTGGGTGTCCGCATAAACGGCTTGCCGGAAGTAAACAAACCTTGCACCGTACCTCGGGCGACGGTATGGGTTAACGATAAACCGGTTAACGCTGCACCTAATGATTGCCACACAGAACACGGAACACGCGCCTGATACAACCATAAACCACGCAGAATTTTAAAACTGAACAAACCGACGGTGGGTAATAAAAACACATTGGCAGGCAGTTCACTGTGTATTGGATCACTCAGTATTATTGCGGTTAAAATCAAGCTGGCGGTGGTAAACAATAAAGCCAAGGCATCCGAAAACCACGGCAACCAACCGGCAATAAAATAATAGCGCTGTGCCGCTGTCAGTGGTGATTTTTTGGTCGGTAAAAAACTGCGCCAATGACCCTTGATAATTTGCATGGCACCATAAACCCAGCGAAAACGTTGCGTCATATAGCCAGACAGGGTGTCGGGCATTAAGCCTTTACCAAACGAATCCTTCACATAAACAGAGTCATAGCCTGCTTCATACAAACGCAAACCCAGCTCACTGTCTTCACAAATACACCATTCTGCCCAGTTACCCACTTCCAATAAAGCGGATTTTCTAATCATGGTCATCGTGCCATGCTGAATAATGGCGTTGTATTCGTTTCTTTGCACCATGCCGATATTAAAAAAGCCGGCATATTCCCAGTAACAAAAAGATTTAAAAGAACTTTGATCGCGGTCACGATAATCCTGCGGCGACTGCACAAAGCCGACGTTTTCATTATCAAAATACGGCACCATACTGTTAAGCCAATCCGGCGATAAAATATAGTCACTGTCAATGACCGCAATAATTTCTGCATCGCTGGCCGTTTGTTCAAGTGCATGATTGATGGCACCGGCCTTAAAGCCTGGCCAGTTTTCCAGATGGAAAAAGCGGAACATAGGCCCCAACCGTTCACAATCATCACGCACCGGCTCCCATACCGCAGG
Source organism: Methylococcaceae bacterium (assembly GCA_037130115.1). Lineage (GTDB taxonomy): Bacteria > Pseudomonadota > Gammaproteobacteria > Methylococcales > Methylomonadaceae > Methylobacter_C. The sequence goes on along the minus strand of JBAXTQ010000193.1, from coordinate 1,773 downwards.
GTCTTTGGTGTTATTGTCCATCACCAACACTTCAAGATTGGGATAATCGACTTTCGCCAAAGCCTCAAGCGTTTTGCGCACCATCATGGGTGGTTCGTTATGGATGGGCAAATGCAGTGAAACTTTGGGATATTTAAAATCAGCGCCCGGTGTCAATGGTTCAAAGGTTCGCTTGGTCTTTCTGTGCCAGATCACTTCCGCAATTTCAAGACTTTCTATCAGCAAGATAACAACCGCCATTATCTGCATCAACAACATAACGCCAAAAAACAGCATACTGAGATTGGTTTGGTATTGCTGGGCACCAATGGAGGCGGACCAAAAAATCACCGAAACCGCAAGATTGGCACACACGCCAAAAAACAATATACCGGGAAGCTTTAAAGTGCTGCGGGTAAACAAGAAAAACCCCATTAGCACCACACTAAAACCAGCCGCACCAGTGGCCCAGTTTTTCCAGCTTGGCATGGTCAAAACATCGGCGTCCATCGGGTATTTAGGTTGTCGATCGGCGTTAAAGATGCCCCAATAAGCACCCGCTGAACCTTCTATAGACTTTTTCCAAGGTTGATCAAAGGCTTCGACGATATAATAAGTGACTTTTTCAGTATCGGCCCGATTAAGAAATTCACGCAGGAATTTTGCCTGATTGGATATGGATGCTTCCGCATGTTTAAACGGTTGACCATCGGAAGGCCAGCCAACTTCAGTGATAATAATGGGTTTATTCGGGTAAGCTTGCTGAACGGCATGGAAACGGTCAAAAACATAATCAACGGCATCATCGGCGGCAATGCCTTCCCAATAAGGTAAAATATGCACTGCGATAAAATCAACTTCGGCAACCAGATCCGGGTTTTTCAACCAGACATCCCATGTTTCTGAAGTACTTACAGGTCGCCAACTGCTTTTTTTAACTTCCCGGATATAATCGATCAAGGCCGCTTTGGTAATATCAGCACGCAACAAAACTTCGTTGCCCACCATCATCCGAATAATTTTAGGATTATCCTGGCGACCCACCTCAATTAAGGTTTCTATTTCCTGGCGATTTTTTTCCAGATCGCCATCAATCCACGCACCTAATGTTGTATTTAAATTATGCTTGGCCGCAAGTGCAGGAATCTTGTCCTGACCTTTAAGTACGCTGTAAGTTCGAATGGCATGAACCTTATCGGACAATAAAGCCAGATCGTTGTCCATATCGGCTTCACTCGGGTAGGTCGTACCATTTTGCGTATCTTCCTTACGCATGGGGTCGTAGGTAACCCCCAGCGTGGTCTTGGTCCATGGCTCTAATTGCAGGGGGTTATTGATATAACTCCAAATACTGAAATTAATAACAACGAGCAATGCGACTACTAATAGAACAGCTATCTTTCTTTTCATCTGGGTATTGGAATTATCGCCTGAAGCGAATATCGAGTGTTTGATTGAGGATTGTTATTGGGGTCTAACGGTTTGACTTTAAGTAATCCCGCTTAAAATAACGCCTGTATGGGTCAACAACTTATCGGCCAGACATTGCTATGGCAACATAAATCCGACTGAAGCCGCTCAAACAGAAGACTATTTATCATTGGAAATACCTTTTTCCTGATCTTTACAAGAAATTAAAATAATGACACATAATATCTTACACGCGTTATAAAATTAACAATAAATTATATTTCCAATTCACGTCACTGCAAACTCGTACGGATGCCATCCCTTCAAGGGCATAGGTATCTACACAACTTTTTCGCATAATAAAAACAATGAGTTGAAAACCAT
>JBAXTQ010000192.1:0-7436 GCA_037130115.1 Methylococcaceae bacterium | reverse complement strand
TATGTGTTGGATAGATTGGTTTTCTGGACGCATGGGGTTATGCGTCAGGGCTGAGAAGGTATAGCTTTACTGACCCGTCAATTGCGTCGTAAACTGGGTCTTCAACCCGCGCTGGAACAAGCTTTACAGCACTTGCCTGACATGCCTCTGGACAGTTTGGAAAACCTGGCCGATGCATTGCTCGATTTTAATGGCGTTAATGATTTACAGCACTGGCTCGCCACCCATACTCACATTAAAAAGTAAGATAAATTATGCGTTCCTGTGGATGGTCACTGTATTGAGGCCTTATCGGTAGGGCGTTTTCCGGTCGGGCTATCTATTGCCTGGATGACGGTGAGTGTGTCTATTCAGTCAGTTTATATATTGGGCTTAAACACCAAATAAAAGTTTTTTAAACCCCTTAAAAGGTTTAGACTAGCCGTTAGCATTTTGAAAGGTCAATCTCTCATGTTTAGCGAAACCAATACCACCCTTTTAATTATTGATGATGCGTCCGAAAATCTACGACTATTAAGTGAACTGTTACAACCAACATACCGGGTGTTGGCCGCAACCTCGGGAGCTGCCGGCTTACGTATAGCAGGCAACCCGCCTAAGCCCGACCTGATTTTACTTGATGTGATGATGCCGGACATGGATGGTTTCGAGGTCATTACCCAGCTGCGCAACGATCCCGACACACAAGATATCCCTGTTATTTTCCTCACCGCCATGACCGATACCAACGACGAGGAACGTGGCTTGCAACTGGGTGCAGCTGATTATATTACCAAGCCGATCAGCCCACCTTTGGTGCTGGCACGGGTCAATACCCAACTGGAAGCCAAGCGGGCGCGTGACTGGATGAAAAACCAAAATACCATTCTTGAAGCCGAAGTTGCCCAGCGCATGAAGGAAAATAATCTCATCCAGCGCATCAGCATTCGGGCACTGGCGCATCTGGCCGAAATACGCGATCCGGAAACCGGCAACCATATTTTGCGCACCCAAGGTTATGTGCAACGACTGGCGACCGGACTGGCGCGCCATCCCCATTTTGCCGCCACGCTTACCGAAAGCTACATTGACATGTTGGCCCAGTCAGCTCCGCTGCATGACATCGGCAAGGTCGGCATTCCCGATCACATACTGCTTAAACCCGGCAAGCTAACGGCCGATGAATGGGCCATTATGCAGACCCATGCCAAGCTGGGCAGCGATGCCATCGAACAGGCAGAGCGTGATATCAAACAAGCAGATCTTGACCTTGATACACACATGGTATTTCTTACGTCCGCCAAAGAAATCGCCCACTGGCACCATGAAAAATGGGATGGTAGCGGCTATCCTGATGGTTTGGCAGGGAATGCGATTCCTGTTTCCGCACGCCTGATGGCAGTCGCCGACGTCTTCGATGCCCTGATCTCAGCGCGTCCCTACAAGCCGGCAATACCCTTCAAAAAAGCCCGTGACATCATCGCCGCCGAGCGCGGCAAGCACTTCGATCCCGATCTGGTTGATGCATTTCTTGAAGGCTTTGACGATTTTGTCGCTATTGCCAAACAATACCTTGATGCGGCCCTGATAGCCCACCCACGCTGGACAAACTAACACAGCTTATCCAAACAGGATACCACTATAATGACCCGTAAAAAACAACTCACCAATGCGGAAAAAGCTCAGGAAGTTAGCAAAATAAACGACCTGGAGGAAGCCGATAATTCCGTAACTAACGAATCAGAGACGGGGCCTGCACCTGCCACCGCTTTCCCCATTGTCGGCATAGGTGCCTCGGCGGGGGGCTTGGCGGCTTTTGAGGCGTTCTTTTCCGGCATGCCCGTCAACATTGACCCCGGCATGGCTTTTATTTTGGTTCAGCACTTGGCACCCGACCACAAAAGCTTGCTCACCGAACTTATTCAACACTGCACGCGCATGCCGGTCGTTGAAGTCGAAGACGGCATGACGGTAAAATCCAATTGCGTCTACATTATCCCGCCCAACCGCGACATGGCGTTTATAAACGGCTCCCTGCAATTGCTGGAACCCTTCTCGCAACGCGGACTGCGCCTGCCAATAGATTTTTTCTTCCGATCGCTGGCCCAAGATCAACGCGAACGCGCCATCGGCATCGTACTGTCCGGCACCGGTAGCGATGGCACCTTGGGCGTTCGGGCCATCAAGGGCGAAGGCGGTATGGTTATGGCGCAAAACCCCGAATCCACCGAGTTCGACTCCATGCCGCGCAACGCCATCGCCACCGGCACAGTGGACTTTGAACTACCACCCGCCGAGATGCCTGCCCATCTCATGGCCTATGCCAAACACGCCTACGGCAAACCCTATCAAACCACTACCGTATCGAAAGAGAAATCCGAAAACTCATTACAAAAGATCTTTGTTTTGGTGCGTGCCCAGACCGGACACGACTTCTCCCAGTACAAACTGAACACCATCCATCGACGCATCGAGCGGCGCATGGCTGTTAACCAAATTGAAACGATAGATGCCTACGTCAAATATCTGCAACAAAGTCCAAGCGACGTGCATGCCTTGTTTCGTGACCTGTTGATCGGGGTGACCAATTTCTTCCGCGATACGGATTCTTTCCTGGCGCTTGAAAAAGAGATCATACCCATGCTCTTTGCCAACAAGCTACCGACTGACACCATTCGCGTCTGGGTACCGGGCTGCTCCACCGGCGAAGAGGCCTATTCCATTGCCATCCTCTTGCAGGAACGGATCGACGCGCTTAAAGCCAACTACACGGTGCAGATCTTCGCCACCGACATTGACAGCCAGTCTATTGCCTCGGCTCGCGTCGGTCTGTATCCAACCAGCATCTCCACTGACATCACGCCTGAACGACTGACGCGTTTTTTTACGATTGATGCCGACGGCAGCGCCTACCGCATCCAAAAAAACATCCGTGACATGATAATTTTTTCCGAGCAAAATGTGATCAAAGATCCGCCTTTCTCCAAACTGGATCTGATTAGTTGCCGTAACCTGCTTATTTATATGGGTAAAGAGTTGCAGGAGAAGCTCATGCTCCTGTTCCACTACGCGCTTAACCCGTCGGGCATACTATTCTTGGGTAACTCCGAAAGTGTAGGTGAAATGACCGATCTGTTTATTACACTCAACCGCAAAGCGAAACTATACCAACAAAAAGAGGATCTTCACGGCAACCAGCGTACAAACCTGGCCCGGTTTTCCCTGCTCGCCGATAAAATACTCGTCCGAAACCCGGACAAACAAACAACTCCCGTAAAACTCCCCCTGCGCGAACTCACCGAACAGGCGCTATTACTACAGATCGCCCCGGTCGGGGCACTAGTGAATGACCTGGGTGACATTCTCTACCTGCACGGCCGCACCGGACTGTATCTGGAACCGAGTGCCGGTGAATCGGGCCTGAATAACATCCTTAAAATGGCCCGCGAAGGGCTGCGAATCGGCCTGACCACCAGCCTGTACAAAGCGGTGAGCACCCAAGAGGTTGTTCGCTGCACAGGTCTTCGCGTTAAAAGCAATAGTCATTTTTCCTATGTCAATTTGACCATCCGTCCGGTGAAATTCGCTTCTATCGGGCCCTCTAATGTACCTCTCTACCTGGTTATCCTGGAGGAGGATTCACGCACGGTAGCGGCAGGGTCAGGGTCAGGGTCAGGGTCAGGGTCAGGGTCAGGGTCAGGGTCAGGGTCGGCAGAACAGGCCGGCGAAGACAGAGAAATCGACACACGCGTCGCGGCTCTTGAACAGGCCTTGCTGGCCAAAGAAGAACACCTGCTGGTCACCACCGAAGAACTGAGCACCGCCAACGAAGAGCTCAAATCCACCAACGAAGAACTGCAATCCAATATCGAAGAATTGCAATCCACCAACGAAGAACTGGAAACCGCCAAAGAAGAGTTACAGTCCATTAACGAAGAGCTGTCTACGGTCAACACCGAACAGCAACTCAAGGTCATCGATCTGTCACGCATCAATAACGACATGATCAATTTGATGGCGGGCACCGGCATCGGCACCGTTTTTGTGGACTCAGCTATGCGTGTCGTGCGCTTTACCAGTGCCGCCAGCGAGATCATCAACCTGATCCCAAGCGATGTCGGCAGACCCGTAAGTCATATTGCCTATAACCTGCTGAACTATTACAGCCTGGTTGCGGACATTCAGGAGGTACTGAATACCTTGACCCCCAAAGAGACTGATGTGCAGTCTTTGGCGGGCAAGTGGTACACCATGCGCATATTGCCTTACCGTACCCTCGAAAACATAGTCGAGGGCGCGGTAATCACTTTTGTTGACATTACTGAATCTATACACACACAAGAGACGTTAAAAAATGCCAATCAAATACTCCGTATGGCAGTCGTTGTTCGTGATGCAAACGATGCCATCACCATGCAGGATCTCGAGGGCCGTATTCTGGCCTGGAATCCTGGAGCCGTGCGAATGTATGGCTGGAATGAAGCCGAAGCACTGCAAATGAACGTATCTGATCGAATCCCTGAAGCACTGAGAGAGAATGAGTTAACCAAAGTCCACCAGCTTAGCCAGGCTGAAATTATGGAACCGTACTGCACACAACGGCTAACACGAGAGGGTGCTGTCGTGGAGGTATGGATGACTGCCACTGCGTTAAGTAATGAAGCCGGAGAGATGTATGCGATTGCAACTACCGAACGAACAAAAGAAGCCATGATTAATTTAATAAAAAAACCTGGCGATACTCAACATGACTAAACAACCCGATAAGGATGACTTATCAGTAAGTTCAGCGTTGACTCTACGCCGGCAAGCCGAAAAAATCGCGCAGGCAAGTGCTGCGCAATCATTGGAAACTCTAAAGGCAATGACGCCCGAAGCAATCCTGAGAATGCTTCATGAGTTACAAGTTCATCAGATTGAACTGGAAATGCAAAACCAAGAGCTGCAACGAACGCATGTGGAACTGGATGCGGCACGGGAGCGCTATTTCGACCTTTATGATCTGGCACCGGTAGGCTATTGCACCCTTAATGAACAGAGCCTGATCCTTGAAGCCAACCTCACCGCCGCTACCTTACTGGGCGTAGCTCGTTGGATACTGCTTAAGCAACCGCTGTTTCGCTTCATCTTTAAAGATGATCAAGATATTTTCTACCTGCACCGAAAACAACTCTTTCAATCTGGCGAACCACAAACTTGCGAGTTGCGCATGGTAAAACCTGACGGCACGCAATTTTGGGTGCAACTGACGGAGACCGCTGTGCAGAGCTATAATCGCGAGCCCTTATGTCGAGTTGTACTCAGTGACATCAATGAGCGCAAAAAGGTAGAAGCTGAACTTGAACAGCATCGTTATCACCTTGAGCAACTCGTGTCCTCGCGTACCGCCGAACTAATCAAAGCCAAGCAAGCTGCCGAAGCTGCAAACCTTGCCAAAAGTAGTTTCCTGGCTAAAATGAGCCACGAGATTCGCACCCCGATGACGGCCATCATCGGCCTCACCTATCTACTGCGCCGCACCGAACTGGCACCTGAGCAAGCCGAACGACTAGGCAAGATTGATACCGCTGCCAATCATCTGCTATCCATTATTAACGACGTTCTCGACATGTCTAAAATTGAAGCCGGTAAACTTGAACTGGATAGCACCGACTTCGAGCTTTTGGAAATACTCGATAATGTCAGATTTATTATCGACGAGTCGGCGCAGAACAAAGGGCTCTCTATCCAGGTTGATGGCGATGGCGTTCCCCTGTATTTACGCGGTGACCCACTACGTCTGCGCCAGGCTTTACTGAATTATGCAGGTAACGCTGTCAAGTTTACCGAGCAAGGCACTATCACCCTACGTGCGAAATTACTGGAAGACAGGAGTGACGAATTGGTGGTGCGTTTTGAGGTTGAAGATACCGGCATCGGCATTCCACCTGACAAGATAGCTACCCTGTTCCTGCCTTTTGAACAAATAAATACGAGTAAATACGGTGGCACCGGTCTTGGACTCACTATCACCCGACACCTGGTACAACTAATGGGGGGGAAAGTCGGTGTTGACAGCACCCTGGGATTGGGCAGCACTTTCTGGTTTACCGCCCGACTGCAACGTAGTCACGCCCGTAATATGCCCGCTGTTTTTACCACCACGAATTCAGGAAACACAGAGATACAGTTTCGCCAAAGTTACCGAGGCGCAAAGCTTTTGCTGGTAGAAGACAACGCCATTATTCGTGAAGTGATTATCGAGCTTCTGCGTAGTGTGGGCTTGATAGTGGAAGTAGCTAAAGATGGCTTGGAAGCTGTGGAGAAAGCTAAAATCAATCCGTATGATTTAATCCTGATGGACATGCAGATGCCCAATATGGATGGACTGGAAGCCACCCGCGCCATCCGCGCAATGCCCGACCGGGAAACCATACCGATCGTGGCATTAACCGCTAATGCCTTTACCGAAGAGCGCCGTGCTTGTGCCGAATCGGGCATGAACGACTTTCTTGCCAAACCCCTGAAACCGGAATTGCTTTATACAACCCTGATGAAGTGGTTGCCGCCCAGAATAACAAATGCGCCTGATGACGCCGATCAAAAGCCCGAGGGCACTGTACCAGGCAACGACCTGTCGATTACCGCACAAATGCAGGCTCGAAAAATAGCTACCGAAGCGGCTCTGGTGTTAATGGCAAAAGTGCCTGGTTTAAACATACCGTATTGCCAGTCTTTACTGGGTGGCAATGCCGAAAAATTTCTGGAATTACTGAATCTTTTTATCGCATCCCACGCTAACGACATGACAGTACTGACCGCAAACCTTGCAAAAAGAGATCACACAGCTGCCAAACATCTGGTTCATTCGCTTAAAGGCTCGGCCGCAACACTAGGAATTGATAACCTGGCCGCCATGGCAAAACGATTGGAAGAGTTATTGCGGGAGAGCCGCCATGAGGCTATTCAAAGCGATACTATCAACACTCAAATCAATGACATCAGTCTTGAGCTGATTGCCATTGCGGCCGCGCTGCCGACCTTATCCAGCCCTCCTCCTCCGCCACCGACCATGTCGCCGCCGGATCAAGAAAACCTGAAGACAGTGCTTAAGGAACTCGATACACTGCTTGCAGAGAGTAACACTGCTGCCATCCAACTATTTGAGTCGCATGTAATATCCCTACAAGCCTTATTTGGTGTCGCCTGTGAAGAACTTACCCAACAAATCAAACACTTTGAGTTTGAAAAAGCACGAAAAACCTTGCAGACCCTTTTAAAATAGTAACGTAATAAAAATCATTGTAGACCATGCTGCACGTGTCTTTTGAGTTAAGATTCACGGATACCAATTTAAAGCGGGACAGAGCAATAAGGAAACATCCCTCTGGGATGAAGCCAAAGATTAGGAAGGGGTCTGCATCCCATACGCATCAAGCTAAGGCATTTTTCTCGTGTCTAAGCGGTGGTACATGAGC
>JBAXTQ010000191.1:0-7478 GCA_037130115.1 Methylococcaceae bacterium | reverse complement strand
TTACGATTACGCCAGAAAAACGTCTCCTCGGTGCCTGCTGGCAAAGCAGCGGGATAATTCAGCCAGGCTTTATACAATTCAGGAAAATAACGGGCCAGTATTTTGCTGTTATGCGTGGCTATTCGCAGTTCTCCCCCAGGATTGGCTTCCGTACCATTACCGCGATCATACGTTGCAATGCCCTTCAAGCCGTTCTTGCGATAAGCCTGCCAACGTTGCAATAAAATTTTCCGATAAACTTGTGATGCTGCATCCGACTGTGCAGAACTTGTAGCCTGTAGCACCTGAAATTCTTCAGTCGACAGATTAAACTGGCTACCCGGCTTTGCCGCCAGAAAATTGGCAGCTTCATCACCGGCCTTGAAACCGAAACCTTTAAACGCATCAAGTGTCGCCTGTAAAGGAATAGCACCTTCTGCTGTGACCTCAGTATCTATTGACGTCAAGCCTTTATTCTTGAGTAATCCCACCATTTTGGATGGCGCGGCCGGAAAATACATGGCAGCGCCTGCTGCCAACTCTTTTTCGTCGCCTTCTGCGACATTAAAAAAAACAACGTCTCCCTGATTCAGTTTTACAACGTCTTGTTGCTCAATGCCAAGTTGTTGAATCAACCCTTCAGAATCAGGCAAGTTTGCGGCAAAAACCGGAAAAGTAACGCTCAATGCCAGAGCGATTAGCATCTTGTATCCAACTTTTTGTTTTTTAAACAAACCATTTTCTGCTGTTTTAATTCGATTAAACATGGTTTTAATCCTCTATAAGAAAAATAAATAAAAAATCGGTAGGATAATTTAAGCATACCCCGCCGACTGGCTAATGACCCAGTGCCTTAAAGCCTGCCCAGGCAATCTCGACACCAATGCAAAGCACAAAAAAAGCGAGTATTTTTGATATTGCCAACGCACCTGCTGGTGAAAATCGCTTGGTCATAAATTTAAGATTTCGGTAACAAAGGGACACGACTACGCACATCAAGAAAATTCCAATAATTGCGGCACCTCGTTCCAACGTTAAAAGCAGCATGGATTCCTGATTCAAATGCGCACTAAAGGTCAAAACCACGGCCATTCCACCGGGGCCTACCGTCAGGGGAAAAGTAAAAGGGTAAAAAGCTTTTGGTTCAATTGACAAACCAGGATGATCCGGATCTTTTTCAGAAACCGGTTTACTGGTCTCTTTTTGATTTAACAGTTGCCACCCCATCAAGGCCAAAACGATCCCTCCCGAAAACTGAACTACCGGAATGGATATTCCAAAAATCTTCAGAATGTAACTGCCGAAAAAAAAGAAAAAAGATAAAAAAAGAAAAGAATACAGCGCTATTCTTCGCGACATTGATTTCCAGGTTTGATCGTCAACCCCTCGGGTCATGCCAAAAAGGATAAGAGCCGTTCCAATGGGATTTACCACCGGAAACAGAGCCATGAAGATCATGGGAATAATTTTTAGGGCAATCAATAAACTAAGCATTTAACACCTGTCTTTATTTTTTTTCGGGCATTATAATTTTTATTTCCTGACTGACGGGTAGATTTTACTCGGCTAACCAAGCTTGAGCCTGCTCAAACTGATCCTGTGGAAAAAATTTAATAGCCGTCTGACGCATAGGCGCTCCGGTAAACATAAAGATTTCAACTTTCCATTTCTCGTCACCAACAAAGGCAAGCTTTGAAATACCCTCCCCCTTTTCTTCCAAAAAAGGCGAATCCTCCCATTCGGTTTCGTTGCTCCAGCCCTGAAAATTTTCCAGCTCAACCAATACACGAAACTGGCCAAAGTGTTCAAGGCTCAGCTTGGCAAGGGCTTGAAGCTCCTGAAAATCACGAACCGTCAGTTTACCGACAAGCTTGACCGAATTAATCGGATTAAATTCTTTTATCAATTGATATGACATAATCGACCATTCCTTAACACTGGCTAAATTAATAGTTTGTGTGTTTTGTTAGTAACAACTTAAGAACACACAATTCCGTAACCAAAAACCGAAGTGCCTGAGCTGAATCAGATAGTTATGGGGAAGTCTGTTCATGTGGTTGCTTTGCTTTCAGCGCTTGGTAACGTTTGATCGCCGCACGCGCATTGAACAACAGGCGCTCGCGACCGAGCCGCTCCGCCAATCCGGAATTGCGTACAACCTCAAGTACACGAGGGTTCAGCCCCACCAGCCACAGCTGGGCACCGCCTTCAACCCCACGTTTTTCGCGCTCCATCAGCATCTGCAGCGCCGAATATTCGATATCAGGTACCCGACTCATGTCCAGAGCCAGAACCTGCGGCTGATGCAGCTCAACCAGTGCGTGAATCTGCTCGGCCACGTTCTGCACGTTGACAAATAAGAGGCGTCCTTCCGGGCGTACGATCAGCAGGCCATCAAAGGTTTCGTCGCCGGGGTGTTCGGGCGACAACGGTCGCAGCACGTCTTGTCCGGGCTTGCGGCCTATGACATACACACGCGGGTTGGTGACTTGGCTCATTAGCCCGATCACCGATACGATGATTGCCACCACAATGCCCTGTAGCGTACCAAATATAAGCACACCGACACAGGCTACAATAGCCCATTGAAACTCCATTTTGCGCACCTTGCTGATGGCGAGGAACTCCGCAGGCTGGATCAATCCGACCGAGTAAACGATGACCACTGCCGCGAGCGTGGCATAAGGCAGCAAGCCCAGTAACGGCGAGAGCAGCAGCATGATTGCCGCCGCCGTGCCCGCCGTCACCAGCGATGCCTTCTGCGTCCGGCCTCCGGCAGCACGCACGACCGCCGTCTGGGTGGTGCCTCCACCCGCCGGCATCGCGCCGAACAGTGCGCCCCCCATGTTGGCCGCCCCTAAGGCGATCAGTTCACGATTGGCAATGATCGGCGGCTCTTCAGTACCAGCAAAGGCACGCGCCGCCGCGATCGATTCGGTGAAACTCATCAGCGCAATCCCGAATGCGCCCGGCAGCAATTGTTCAATCAATGCAACATTCGGCAACGTCAGCGACGGGAATCCTTGCGGAATCAGGCCGACCGTGGCGACGCCCTGTGCATCCAACCCGAAGCACCAGGACGCCGCGATACTGCCGCCAACAGCGACCAGAGGCGCCGGCGAATGCGGCCACAGACGTTCCATGCTGATCAACACAAGCAGCGTTGCAACGGCCACCGCCAGCGTGATTAACGAGGTCTGAGGCAGATGCTGGATGATGCTGAACAAATCGCGGATAAAACCTTGCTTGGTAATGTGAAAACCCAGCAGTTTCGGCAACTGATCCAGCACGATCACCAGGGCGATCCCCGTCTTGAAGCCGGTCAGGACAGGCGCAGAAATGAAATTGGCAACAAACCCCAGACGCAGCAACGACGCCAACATCAGCAATACACCCACCAAAGCGGTCAGGGTTGCAACAGCGGTGATCAGTTTCGCCGGGTCTCCATCCGGCACTGCCAAAGCCAGTTGCGTACCGGCCAATATACCCAGAGTTGTTGTGGAGCTAACACTGAGCACTCTCGATGAGCCAAGCAGTGCGTAGATAATCATCGGTATAAAAGCGGTATAAAGACCGACTGCAACGGGCAAACCGGCGACCGTTGCATAAGCCATTGCTTTGGGCAAAACTACCGCTGCGGCAGTAAGACCGGCGACCACGTCGAAGCGAAGTGCTGCTGTGCCGGACTGACTTGCCACTGAGGCTGTCGACTGCTGATTCATAGTGTTTGTCTCCACTTGCTGCGCAAATTTAAAGGACAATCATTTTATGGTTTGTTTGCACTTGTTGAAAAAAAATAACGCGTGACCGCATAAAAGATCGCTGAAAAATTTATTAATCAGGATTAATACGGCTGATTTTTGAGCCTTGCAACCCCAAGCCTGCCATCAAACCTTTCTGATCAAAAATAAACGCATACACGCTGTCTTTTGCTGTCGTTGTAGTGAGTGATTTAGCCACTCCCTTGTCAACGACGACGACACTTGGGCCGACACCCACTTCCCACCCTTCGCTGCGATTAAGATAACTCAACGAGGCATTGTCCATAAAAAACAACGCATAACCAAAAGATTGCACACCCGCTTGCAAGCCATACGATCCAGCGATGATGTTGTAATAACCGGCTGTTCTTCCGTTCTTAAACAAAGCGCCACCCGTGCCATATTGCGCACCGATCATAAAGCCTGCTTTTACAATATTTGGGAATACCAATATACCTTTGGCTCGCTTCGACAAAAGCCTCGCTTCCGGATTATTTGCATAAAGATTCTGTAGTGCGGCCTTGGAATCACGCGTAATATCCACCGAAGAATTTGCCAACTGACCACCCGTTGATTGACAGCCGGCGACAGCCAACAGACTTACCATTACGAGGACTAACCATTTATTATTTAACATATTTTACCCCTTGTTATTTTAATTATTTATCAAATATATCTTGGTGCTTTCCGTTTTCAAACTGCGTTAAAAACCTGGAAAGGCTTAGGCATGGCAATTCCTTGCATTGCTTTTTGGCGACGCTGACATACTGTCTTTTTATATTGCCCTGTAGGACTTGTCGGTGACTCAATTTCCCTGAATGGTAACAATCGGCGCGGGGGTAGCCTCTCCCGTATCCGCCAGCGTCATGATAATCATAAGAAAAGTAAAAATACCCTTGGATTGGTAGTCACGGTCGTCAATCCAATACCAGTAATCTCGATACTTGATAGCAGCAAAGGCATCTGTCGGCAACGATTTTTCCACATGAATCTTTATCAAAGGTGGCAACGACAAAGCATCGCCTGACCTCTTAATTTGCGGATAAGTCCGTCCTTCGGCAATATGCTCGGGCGGTACTTCGATGTATGAAGCCAGTTGCGTCAATAATTGAAACCCGGAGCGCGTCTGCATCGCGATCACGTCATCTTTTCCAGACACCGTACCGTAAACGATCTTGATCTCCTTAAGATCAGGCCGCAATCCCAACAACTTCCTAACCAGTGCCCTATCGGCCTGAACTTCGGAAGAGAGATTCTTTTCACTGATAATGAATATCGTGCCCTCCTGCTGGGTCTCTTTTGACACGTCCACCCGAAAATCAATCACACCGGCGGTCTGAAGACGTCTAAGCGCATCCAAGAGCCTGAGAAAATCAGGATCGGCAGCATGGCCTCGCACTCCGCCTTTGCGATTCGAGAGTCCATTGATGGATTGCACCCCCATTTGTAGGAGCAGGTCAATGGGCCAGCCTTCTACAGCACGCATCAGCAAAGCCGGTGGGGGAATCGGCGTGATCATCACCTGAATAAAATGGGCACCTGTTAGCGGCGTGTAGGTGATGGTAGGTTTGTCGGTAAAGCTCCCCGTGGAACCCAAATTTAACATATCGCCATAGACGCTTGCACTACTGAGCGTTCCCGTTATTCCTACGGTTCCCTGTAACTGGTAGCCGCTGATGATTTGCCCAACATCCAGGAACACCGGCGTATCGTTATAACGCAGCTTGACAATATTAAGCAAAGTTTGTTGTTTCCAGGAATTTGCGACTGCATTAATATAATCAAAGCGGTCACGATCCACGCTCGGTGGGCCAAAACTCATACATCCCGACAGGCTTAACGTAATACTGACAAACAAACATGAACGAGCAACCCTGCTAAATCCAGAAAACGTCCCCTTGTTCTTCAGCAATCGTTTCAAATGCCTGTTACTCAAGTTCATATTCTTGTCTTCCCAATTTCGGTTACCGGCTCGACTGCTTCATAGCCCTCAACGTTCAATATAAACGTCCAAACGCCCTTCCTGCACCGCTCGTACCAAGGCTTTATAATCCTTCTCGTTCTGGTCTGCGTAGCTTTCAGAAAAATCCGCCAGTGCTTCATCAAAATCTTCTTTCTTACCCAAGTAGCCGGCAATTTTTGCCGCATCACCGGAGCGGGCATGGGCGCACGCCAGCGCCCAACCGCAAAGTTGGGCATACTGATTCATCACCGATGGACTGAACAGCTCGACCATCGCCTTCAGCTTCATGTCGCGCATCTGCCGGATATAGAAGTGGTTGCCAAGCTTGCCCTCCGTCCAACCGAGAAAGATATCGCTCGCCGACAGCATCAGCCGTTGCCCCATCACGACGCGCTGCCCATGGTTCGAATAGGCGCTTTGTCCGGCATAAGGCTCTAATACCGAAGCACGGGCTTCTTTGACCTGCAGGAACAACGGATCGTCCGCGCCGCCCATCAAAAGCATAATGGAGCAACGAGTACCCACGCTGCCAACCCCGACCACTTTCATGGCGATATCCTTATATTCATAGCGATCAAGCAATAACCGCCTATCTTCCGCCAGAGTAGCGCGGTAGCGTTCAAAAGCATCGCGTACGCGTGCTTCCACTACCTCCTCTTCATCGCCCTGAAAGTGGTAGATCAACGGCGGATTGTCGCGGATACGGTGTTTACCGCCCTCAAAGGTGACCAATTCGGGGAAATCCTCATCCAGCACATCGCGGTCGCGGGCTTTAACGAAACGCTTTTTGACGCGTGCCTTGGCCGTTTCGTCCTCAATCGTCTCAAGCAGGTCTTCCAGCTCGATACTGTAGTACCACACATCGAGCACTCCCATCTTGGCGAATTCGCGCATGTGCTCGCGATAACTGCGTGCGCAAGTCTGTGCTGCTTCGCGTGCTTCTTCTGTAGTGAAACTGTTGCTTCGTCCGGCCACCAAAAAGCTGGAGACAAGCCGTTTGATATCCCATTCCCAAGGAGCTGGCAGGGTCTCATCGAAGTCATTGATAGCAAAGATCTGCCGCCGTTCCGGCGTAGCGAAGCTGCCAAAGTTGAGCAAATGGCAGTCGCCGCAGGCTTGCACACGAACGCCGGTGGACGGCAAACCCGCAAGATCGGCTGCCATAATAGCCGCAGCTCCCCGGTAAAAAGTGAACGGTGATTGCATCATACGTCCATAGCGGATCGGTAGCAGTTCAGGTACCCGACCCACACCGGATTCAATCAGCAAATCAATCGGATCGTAGCGATGGGTTGGGGCATGCCATTGTGCATGGCTTGCCAAAGGCACCGCAAGACGCAACGCCTTGCCTTCGTCCTTGCGATCTACCCGCGAGCGCCGATCTACGGTAATCGGCTCAGCGAGCTTAATAGTGGAGGAGCTGTCTTTATCAGCGTGTTTTTTGGGAGTATTTTTTTTCATTTTTATTTCCCCTTGCTTTAGAAATTAATATTCAGTGAGTTAATCTTTCTATATTTTTTTTACCACATTAGGCAACTCGCAATAAATAAGCCCCCACTTTATAGTCTCTACATGCTTCGTACACAGCTTTGTAGGAGCTGGCCATGCCTGCGAAGGCTTCGTTATATCGCGGGCATGAACCGCTCCTACAGGAATCATTAAGTCGGTAGCGTCCCCATAGTCAAGCAACGATTGGGTGGTATTTATTGCGAGTTACCTTACAACAAAATCCCAAGCAAGCGTTTAACCATATCTTCCAGGGAAATCATCGTCAA
>JBAXTQ010000190.1:0-7547 GCA_037130115.1 Methylococcaceae bacterium | reverse complement strand
TTGACTGAAATATACTAAGCATATTATATTGTCTCTGTCAATGCGTAAGTCCTATAGCCTATGAACAATCAACAGCGTCTTAAAAAGCAGATTGAAAGCCAGGTTAAACGCATTAAACAAGCGGAACATGATCGGCCGAATTTGCTGTCACAAACGGTCTATATCGGCACCTTGGGTCTGGTGATGGTGTTGCCTGTTATTGGCGGTGTTTATCTGGGTCATTGGCTGGACGGTAAGGTGGAAGGTTACTCAACGCGGTGGACGCTGAGCTTATTGTTTACCGGCTTGGTGATCGGTATTTTTAATGTGTACTTTCTGATTAAGGAAAAATAGGGTTACCTACTTAAGGCGGGACAGTTTAAGGTTAAATCGTTCGCTGAGCGGAGTCGAAGCGGACAACTCACTTCGACTCCGCTCAGCGAACGGTGACTCCGCACAGCGAACAGTCTCTTTTCATGAACTAATGGTTAGCGTGTATAAATTGTGGAAAACGAATTTTCATTCTCTTTAGGCCTCGTAGTTATTGGCGTATCACTGATTACTACGTGGGGCATTATGTTGGTGATTACTGCGATAGCCTGGTTTTCAACCCGCCACCTAAAGATGTTGCCTGATTCGCTGCAAACCACGGTTGAAGGTATTGTCGCGACTATCGACGAGGCCATCAGTGCGGTCGCGCCGGAACACGGGCGGCAAATTATGCCTTTTATCGCCTCACTCTGGCTGTTTCTGATTATTGCCAATCTGGTGGGGTTGATACCGGGTCTGGATTCGCCAACCCGTGATCTTTCGGTAACCTCCGCACTGGCTGTGTTAGTGTTTTTTTCGGTGCATTGGTTTGGCATAAAAACGCTGGGTCTTAAAAATTATCTGCATCATTATCTGACCCCCAGTCCGATTTTGCTGCCTTTTCATATCATCAGTGAATTTACCCGCACCTTGGCGCTGGCGATTCGGTTATTTGGCAATATGATGAGTTTGGAAATGGCGGCCATGCTGATTTTATTGGTAGCCGGGTTTCTGGCTCCCATCCCTATTTTGATGTTACATATCATTGAAGCGCTGGTGCAGGCCTATATCTTTGGTATGCTGGCACTGATTTATCTGGCGGGTGCCATGCAATCCCAACAACTTAATTCACAGGAGTAGTTTATGTCCGACATAGCCTTGATCGTCCTTGGCTCCAGCATCTTCGCCATTATCGGTATCACTTTGGGGGTCATGTTGCCTGCACTGTCCATGGGCAAAGCCATCAGCAGTGCGCTTGACGCCTTGTCGCGGCAACCGGAATCCGAACGTTCCATCATGCGTACTTTGTTTATCGGCCTGGCCATGATCGAATCATTGGCGATTTATTGCCTGGTGATTATCTTGATTGTCTTGTTCAGAAATCCATTGCTTGAATATATTATTAAGTAAAGAACAAAGAATTAAAGAATAAAGACTTCACCACGAAGACACGAAGAGCACGAAGAGCACGAAGAAAAGCAAAGAAAGACAAAGAAAGACGAAGTTGATTAAGGGATATAAAATCACTACAAAAACACGAGAATTAATATCGCTCTTAAAATGATTTCATGTTTTTGCTCTTCTTCGTGCTCTTCGTGTCTTCGTCGTGAAAAGTTTTTTATTGAATACTCTAAAAACTAAAAGAACTCACCACGAAGACACGAAGGACACGAAGAAAGACAAAAGCCAAAAAAACTCACCATGAAGACACGAAGGACACGAAGAAAAACAAAGAAAGGTAAAGAAAGGCAAAGAAAGAGGTTTTAAAATGATTTCATGTTTTTGCTTTTCTTCGTGTCTTCGTGGTGAATAATTGAATAAAAACTACCGTTGAGGATGCGAAGATATGCAATTTGATGATTTATCAAGGCAAGTCATTGGTTGTGCGATTGAAGTCCATAAAACGTTGGGAGCCGGATTACTGGAGTCAACTTACGAAAAGTGTTTGGCTTATGAACTTGGTTTAGCTGGACTTTTTTATACAGCACAAGAATTATTACCGGTTAATTATAAAGGCGTTGTGCTGGATTGTGGATATAGGCTTGATCTTGTAGTAGAAAATAAGCTGATTGTTGAATTAAAAAGCGTCGAGAAATTACAAAAAATTCACGAAGCACAAATACTCACTTACATGAAATTGACTGGATTAAGCACAGGATTACTGATTAATTTTAATGAGATCGTTTTGAAAAACGGTATTAAACGTTTTGTACTCTAAAACCTCAAAAACTTAAAAGAGCTCACCACGAAGACACGAAGGACACGAAGAAAGACAAAGAAAGATATTTTAAAATGATTTCATGCTTTTGCTTTTCTTCGTGTCCTTCGTGTCTTTGTAGTGAAAAGTTTTTTAAAATGATTTCATGTTTTTGCTTTTCTTCGTGCTCTTCGTGTCTTCGTGGTGAAAGTTTTTTAAAATGACTTCATGTTTTTGCTTTTCTTCGTGCTCTTCGTGTCTTCGTGGTGAAAGTTTTTTAAAATGACTTCATGATTTTGCTTTTCTTCGTGCTCTTCGTGTCTTCGTGGTGAAAGTTTTTTAAAATGATTTCATGTTTTTGCTTTTCTTCGTGCTCTTCGTGTCTTCGTGGTGAAAATTTTTTAAAATGATTTCATGTTTTTGCTTTTCTTCGTGTTCTTCGTGTCTTTGTAGTGAAAAGTTTTTTAAAATGATTTCATGATTTTGCTTTTCTTCGTGTTCTTCGTGTCTTCGTGGTGAAAATTTTTTTAAGATGATTTCATGTGTTTGCCTTTCTTCGTGGTGAAAATTTTTTACAGAATACTTAAAGCCTATGGAATTTAATCTATCCACTTTTATCCTGGAAATAATCAACTTTCTGATTCTGATCTGGATTTTGCAGCGTCTTTTTTACCAGCCGTTGCTGGCAGTGATTGCCAAGCGCAAGCAGTTTATTGATCAATCACTTGCTGATGCAAAAGCCATCCAACAGCAAGCAGAAGAGCAGCGCAGCCTTTATGAGAATCGCCAAAAGTTGTGGGAGCAAGAAAAACAAGCCGCTCTTACTGCACTGCATCAGCAAATGGAAAGTGAAAGAAGACTGCAAATGGACTGGTTGAATAGTGATCTTGAGCAGGAGCGGCAAAAAATAAAGGTGACACTCCAGCGCCAACAAAAGGAGCTTCAATTACAAGCCGAAAAGCAGGCGTTAAAAAATGGTGCCCGCTTTGCCGGACTATTACTGAAACAGTCGGCTAGTCCCGAGCTGGAGGCACGACTATTTGAGATGTTGTTGGATAATCTTAAAACGTTACCGGAAGACTGCACCTTGTGTCTGCAAATGTTGGGTGCCAAAAAATCGATGCCTATCAAAATAACCAGTGCCTATCTCTTAAGCGCTGAGCAGCGGCTTCAACTGGAACAACAGTTGAGCGCATTAATTAACAGTCAAATCAATTTTCAATACTATCAGGATGCAGAACTGATCGCAGGTTTCCGCATGGATATTGGAGCCTGGGTCTTAAACGCCAACCTGCAACATGAGTTGATTGGTTTTGCCGAGATCGCCAATGACACCGAGTAACCCCAAAGCCTTTGTCAGTTTGCTGGATAAACAAGCCGATTGGCTGCTTAATTATCAGCCGGGATTACGTATTAGCGAACAAGGCACCGTGGTTGCGGTCGGGGATGGTATTAGCTGGATTAAGGGTTTGCCCTCGGCAGCTATCGAAGATATTCTGATTTTTGCTGACGGCAGTCGGGGCATGGTGTTTGACCTGAATCGCGACCGGATAGGCGCTATTTTATTGTATCAAACCGATGCACTGACTTCAGGGACGACTGTGTTTCTTGCGAGGCATTCGCTGGGTATACCGGTCGGTGACGAATTTTTAGGTCGGGTTATTGATCCTCTGGGAGCGCCTTTGGATGGTCTGCCACCTCCCACTCCAGCCGGTCGTGAAAATCTGGAAAAAGGCTCACCTGCCATTATTGCCCGCGATTTTGTCGATAAACCGCTGTACACCGGCATTAAAATTATTGATACCTTAATTCCCGTTGGCAAAGGCCAGCGACAATTGATAGTGGGTGATGAAGGCTTGGGCAGAAGCTCAATCGCCATTGACACGGTGATTAATCAAAAAGACCAGGCTGTCGTGTGTATTTACGTGTTGATCGGTCAGAAGCGTTCGGCGGTTGTCAGTACTGTGGAAACCCTGCGCAATCAAGGTGCGCTGGATTACACGGTTTGCGTGGTCGCCGAAGCCAGCGCTTTGCCGGGGTTACAATATATTTCTCCGTTTGCAGGCTGTGCGCTGGCCGAACACTGGATGGCGCAGGGCAGGGATACCCTGATTATTTATGATGATTTGTCCACCCATGCCAGAACTTATCGGGAACTGTCTTTGTTGCTACGCAGACCGCCGGGACGGGAAGCTTATCCCGGCGACATTTTCTTTGTCCATTCCCGTTTGCTGGAACGGTCAACCCGTTTAAACGCCGAAAACGGCGGCGGCAGCATGACCGCTTTGCCAATAGTCGAAACCAAGCAAGGCGAGATTGCCGCTTACATTCCCACCAATCTTATTTCCATTACCGACGGACAAATCTATCTGGATAATGATTTATTTGTAGCAGGCTTTCGTCCTGCTATCGACATCACCAAATCCGTCTCGCGGATAGGCGGCAAGGCCCAGCACCGCAGTATCAGCCATCAAGCCGGACAAATGAAGCTGGATTATTTGCAGTTTCTGGAGCTTGAGTCTTTTACCCGTTTTGGTCAACGTCTGGAAGCGTCTATGGAAGCGCGAATTAAACGTGGACGTCTGTTACGGGAAATACTGAAACAGGATCGACTGACACCACTGAGCAGTCTTTTTCAATTGGCTTGGTTGACCGCTTTTAATGCAGGATTTTTTAATAACGCAGAACTTAAAGATATTCCGGCTTGTCTTGAGCTGATTAATCAGGGTATCAACACCACCGACTTAACGCTGGACAGTCCCGCTGAGCAATGGCAACAAGCCTTGGGTGATTGGTTTAACATAGACGTCAGGCAGCCGTTATGAGTCAAAGCCGCGAACTGCAATTGCATATCGCTCAAATGGACGAGATCCGCAGCATTTTAAATTCAATGAAAAACCTGGCATTGATTGAGATTCACAAGCTGGGGCGTTTTCAAACCCTACAGGGTCAGGCGGTGGCTAATATTGAAAATGCGGCACTGGATTTTCTGGATTTTTACCCGTTACCCGATGCCGATAAAAACGCCACATCGGTAGGTATTCTGGTGGGTGCCGAGCGTGGTTTTTGCGGTGATTTTAACGAAAGCCTGCTTAACACGATTACGGTAGACGCTTATTCCTGTATCATTGCCATCGGTAGCCGACTTTGTAACCGTCTGGCAGATAATCCGGTTGAGGTCATCGCATCCATTGCCGGTGCCAATGTTGCAGAAGAAGTGCCCGCCGTCCTTAATCGCTTGCTTGATTCTATCAGCGCATTAACGCTTGCCAAGGACGATATTAATCGGGTGACTATTGCCGTTCCTTCGCTGCAATTGACGGTTATTTATCACGATAATACTGCCGGTCAAATTACACACAGGCAGATATTCCCCCCTTTTTTCCGGCAAAAACCACGAACACCGACTTATGGAAATCCGCCACTATTTAATCTGGAACCAGGCGATTTTTTTTCTGATTTGGTTCATCATTACCTGTTTGCAGTGCTACATGAAGTTTTTTACATTTCGCTAATGGCCGAAAATCAGCGCCGTTTACAGCACTTGGAAGGTGCGGTAAAGCATCTGGATGATGAAACGGTGAACCTGCGCCGAAAATCCCAAATCTATCGTCAGGAAGAAATAACCGAAGAAATTGAAGTTATTTTGTTAAACTCGGAAATTAATTAAAAAGTAAAAGTCACGGTGTACATTAAACAATGGTAAAAAAAATCAAAACGGCGTTTGTTTGCGATCAATGTGGGGCCGATTATCCGCGTTGGGGTGGGCAATGCACCAGTTGTGGTGAATGGAATACGATCAAGGAAGTCAGGCTGGGATCAGCGTCCACCGAGCGGAGTAGCCGCAGCGGCTATGCCGGAAGTCGCTCCGAAGTTAAGTTATTATCCGATGTCAATTTGTCTAAAGCTGAACGTATTTCGACCGGTATTTCAGAATTTGACCGCGTTTTAGGCGGCGGTATTGTCAGCGGCAGTGTCGTGTTGATTGGCGGTGCGCCAGGGGCAGGGAAGAGCACGTTGTTGTTGCAGGCGATTGCCAATATTGCCGACCGGGCTATCAGTGTACTGTATGTATCCGGCGAAGAATCGTTGCAACAAATTGCTGAACGGGCACATCGCTTAAAGTTGCCGGCCGCTAAAATGATGATGCTGATGGAAACCTCGGTACAACGTATTTGTGATGTCTTGGATGACATAAAGCCACAGATTTTGGTGATAGATTCCATTCAGGTCATGCACACACAAGACACCGATTCAGCACCCGGATCGGTTTCTCAAGTCAGGGAATCAGCCAGTTACCTGACGCAATATGCAAAAAAACATCATGTATCCATTTTTATGGTTGGGCATGTGACCAAGGATCAATCGCTGGCGGGGCCGATGACCTTGAGCCATATTGTCGATACCCAGGTGATGCTGGGTTCAACGGATGATGCTAGATTTCGGGTATTAAGAGCCGATAAAAACCGCTTTGGCAGCGTGGGGGAATTAGGCTTTTTTGCCATGGACAGTACCGGACTAAAAGAGGTCAAGAATCCTTCGGCCATGTTTTTAAACCGGGCGGAAAAGCCGTCATCAGGCAGCGTGGTGACAGTGTTATGGGAAGGCACGCGGCCTTTATTGGTAGAAATTCAGGCCTTGGTCACCGAATGTCAATATGGCAATCCAAGACGATTGGCGGTCGGATTTGACCAAAACCGTCTGGCCATGTTGCTGGCGGTTCTTTATCGGCACGGCGGTATTTTTACCGCTCAGGATGAAATTTATGCCAATGTTGTGGGTGGCATAAAAGTCACAGAAACCAGCTCTGATTTAGCGATTGTAGTCGGAATTGTTTCCAGTCTGAGAGATAAAGTCATTCCGCATGATGTATTCTTTTTTGGGGAAATCGGTTTAAGTGGTGAAATCAGGCCGGTTGCCAACGGTCATGCGCGTCTTAATGATGCCGCAAAACACGGCTTTAAAAAAGCCGTTATTCCCAAAGCCAATGCGCCCAAAACGCCCATTAAGGGCTTGGAAATACATCCCGTATCGACGCTCTCTGAAGCACTGGATATTTTAGCCGAGATGTAGGGAATTTATTCACCACGAACGACTGATTGATGCAGGAGGTAGAGCACCAAAAGTAGGCGCTTTAGGCAACGCAGGAGCGGTTGCCGAGACACGAAGGGCGCGAAGAAAAGCAAAAACGGTTAACAAAAATGGGTAGAGTCTTTCATTATTATATTTATGACCGATAATAATTCCGTATAACACAGTCTCATTGTGTTATACGGCAGGTTTGATTAGACATCTTTCCTAAATACAGTCATAACGCAAGTTAACAAGAGCCGCCACTAAA
>JBAXTQ010000019.1:0-32658 GCA_037130115.1 Methylococcaceae bacterium | reverse complement strand
ATGATTGGTTAAGATGGGTTTCGGCTATCGCCTCTACCCATCCTACTGTGTCATCCGTTTTTCATGATCTAATTCAATTTTCGCTGGTTCCCAAGCTCTAGCTTGGTAACCCAGTTCAGGAAGCTCTAGCTTCATGTTTGTCTTTATCACATTCGAGATCCCATGTCTGGAAGCAGTTATTAGATCTTATAGGATCGTTGTTTACATTTTCTCGTGATGACAGTTTCCGGAAGCTGGAGCTTCCATGACTGGTTTACCAAGCTGTTTGACACCCAGTTTAAGGTTGAATCGTTCGCTCAGCGAACGGTCTCTTTTGATGATTTATCATTAAGTTAACCTTCTTGAGAGTTAAGCCTTTTTGCCCCGTCTAAAGTTGGTAGGAGATTGTTTAAAGTATCGCTAGCGTTTTATCAAGCGCCACTAATAATTGCGTCATTGTTCTATACTTAAACGGGCTAATGGAATAATCACCATCAGGCGCTAATTTTTCACAAGCAGATACGGTAAACAAACTCCAGGACAATCAATATGGGCTCTATTTATGGTTGGTTATCAACAGCGGAAACACCCTCTTCACCCGCTTGGGTTGACAGTCAACGGGCAGCGTCAAAATGTTTAACAGCAACAACTTCTAAAAGCGGTTTTCTTCGCCATAAAATGGGCGAGGTGGCTGGACATGGTGTTAATTTATCCCCTTCTGTTTATCAATCGTCCCAATTACTGGTAATCCTTGAAGGCTCACCGCAATGGCAAGATACCGAGTTAGCGGAGGTTGCAAAAAATCACGGGTCGGCACAAGCATTGGCTGAGGGTTTTTTGCGAGACGGTCGCTCGGTTCTGGATAAAATCAAGGGGCCGTTTTCCTTGTGCTTGTTAGAACCGGAGCGTCGTTATGCGTTGCTGGCGATTGACCGGATTGGTATTCGACCTTTGGCTTTTTATTGTCAGAACGGGCTGTTGGTATTTGGTTCTCAGCTTGATCAAATTAAGGGTCACCCCGCCGTTAAAGCAGTAATCGATCCACAGGCTATTTTTAATTACCTGTATTTTCATGTGATTCCAAGTCCGGGAACCGTTTACCTTGGCGTTTCAAAACTTCAGCCCGGTGAGTTTTTAGAATTGAATAACGGGCAGCTTACCCGTGATTTTTACTGGCAACTACGCTATAACGACAGCCGTTGTTCAAAAAAAGAACTGCATGCACAATTACAGTCACAATTGGAGCAATCGGTCTTGGCTTGTTCGCCTGATCAGCAGACGGGTGCTTTCTTGAGTGGTGGTCTTGATAGCAGTACGGTTACAGGTTTTTATCAAAAAATAGCGAACCGACCTATTGATGTGTTTACTATGGGTTTTGATGCCGTTGGCTACGATGAAATGGAATATGCCCGAATTACAGCTGCGCATTTTAAGGTTAACCTGCATGAATACTATGTCACGCCCGCCGATGTATTGAAGGCCATTCCGTTAATCGCACAGACTTATGACGAACCCTTTGGCAATGATTCTGCGGTGCCTGCCTATTATTGTGCCAAATTTGCGTGCGAATTGGGCATGACACAGTTATTGGCGGGTGATGGCGGTGATGAGTATTTTGCCGGTAATTCCCGCTATGCCAAACAAAAAGTCTTTGATCTTTACCACCGTGTACCCGACATGGCCAAGTCAATTTTAGAGCCGTTGGCGTTTAATTTGGCCCCACTCAGGAAGCTAAAAAGCTATATCGAACAGGCAGGAATAGCTATGCCGGAACGGATGGAGACTTATAATTTCCTGCACCGAACACCGTTGGCAGAAATTTTTTCTGAAGATTTTCTTAAGCAAATTAATCCGGATCAACCTCTGCAATACCTCAAAAGTACTTACAATAGAACATCTAACGATGATTTAATTAAACAAATGCTTTTTTTAGATGATAAATTTACGTTGGCAGACAACGATCTGAGAAAAGTTAACCAAATGTGTGAGCTTGCCGGTGTTGATGTGCGTTACCCGATGTTGCAAGAAAATCTGGTGGAATTTGCTGCCACGATTCCTTCTAAATGGTTAATGGAGGGCTTTAACTTACGCTCTTTTTACAAAGAAGGAATGCGGGATTTTTTACCCAAAGCAACACTAACAAAAAGTAAACAAGGTTTTGGCTTGCCTTTTGGTGTTTGGATGAGTAACGATAATGGCTTAAAACAATTTGCGGAAGACAATTTAGCCGGCATTACCAAGCGCGGTATTCTAAATCCTGACTATATAAAAAATTTAATTACATTACACCAAAGCGGTCATGCTTCTTATTACGGCATCATGATTTGGATTTTAGTGATGTTGGAGCAGTGGCTGTTAGCGCATAACCTATAGTTCCACAAAAAATTCCGGATTATTTCGGTTTATTCCTGCATCCATGCCTGTCGTCATCCCAACGTTCTCACTGATGGCGAAGAGGCAAATAGTTAAGTGTTTCATGCTCGTTTCCAAGCCAGGTTGACTAATCAGTCATAAATTTAATCTGTGGCAACGCTTAAAGGCTTGTCGCTTGCGGATTACCTTACAAAAATAAATGTAAATAATGATGACTAAAGAGGCTTTTTTGGGTAAAAAACAGGGGCATAATAATAAGAAAACAGGCTGTTAAACTTTATAAAATGAACATTTGATTTTAATCAGCCTTGATTTAATGAAGGCCGATAGATATAATCCTTTAGCTATTATGTTTGGAGAGCTATGTGACAAGTAGAAAATACTCTACTGTCAGTAAGATTTTAAGTTATCAAATTTTGATAATTCTGATAATCACGGCTGGCTTTGGTTTTGCAGGTGATTGGCAGCAAGGCTTATCGAGTGCTTTGGGAGGGATGGCCGCTTTTATTCCCAACCTGTACTTTGCATTAAAGATAGTTAAATCTTCCGGGCAGCCAGCGCGAAAGATGGTTAATTCCTTTTATGCCGGAGAATCAGGCAAGTTGTTGTTAACAGCTGCGCTGTTTATAATAATTTTTAAAGTTCCAAATATAGAAATATTACCGCTGTTAGTTGGCTATATAACAGCATTATCGGTTTTTTGGTTCGCGCTATTGATGCGTTAACATCACAATTTTAAAGAGAGGAACAATGGCTACCGAAGTTCATGCCGCCGAAGGTGCAACCGGTTATATTATTCACCATTTAACACCGCTACATGTTGGCGAGGGTTTTTGGACACTGCATCTTGATACCTTGTTTTTCTCAGCTGTTTTAGGTGGCTTGTTTCTCTGGTTTTTTAAGACCGCAGCAGACAAGGCAACAGCCGGCGTACCTGGGTTAGTGCAAAATTTTGCTGAAATGTTGATAGAGTTTGTTGATAACCAGGTTAAAGACAGTTTTCATGGCAACAGTAAATTAATCGCGCCTTTGGCATTGACCATATTTTGCTGGGTATTTATGTGGAACTTTATGGATTTGTTCCCCGTTGATATTTTTCCGTTGGTTGGGTCGATGATGGGTATAGAATACCTTCGGGTTGTACCCAGTACGGATTTAAATGCGACATTTGCCATGTCTATTTCAGTATTCTGTTTAATTATTTTTTACAGCATCAAAATAAAAGGCCCTTGGGGCTTTGCCAAAGAGTTAATGTTTCAACCTTTTGGCCCCTGGTTATTACCCTTCAACTTGCTGTTGAAGTTGGTAGAAGAAATTGCAAAACCCATCTCATTGGCGCTTCGTTTATTCGGAAACCTGTATGCGGGTGAGTTGATTTTTATTTTGATTGCCTTGCTGCCTTGGTATCTTCAACCGGTATTAAGTTTTCCCTGGGCAATCTTTCACATTTTAATTATTACGCTTCAAGCTTTTATATTCATGGTGTTAACTATTGTTTACCTGAGTATGGCGCACGAAGATCATTAATTATTGTTTAACCATTTTTTATTACTTTTTTAATCGTTTGGAGGTTTCATGGAAATTGCAAAATTAATTGCTGACGTACAAGGCATGACTGCTATTGCAGTAGGTCTGGTTCTGGGTATGGGCGCTTTAGGAACTGCGATAGGCTTTGGTCTGTTGGGTGGAAAATTTTTGGAAGGCGCAGCCCGTCAACCAGAAATGGTACCTATGCTACAAGTAAAAATGTTTGTTGTTGCCGGTCTGTTGGATGCGGTAACAATGATTGGCGTTGGTTTGGCGTTGTTCTTTACTTTCGCAAACCCATTCCTGTCAGCTGTACAAGCTGCGGCTGCCGGTTAATTATACCGTCGTGTTTAATAGCAACAAGAGGAACGCATCGTGAGTATCAATGCCACTCTGATTGGGCAAATGATTACCTTTGCACTTCTGGTATGGTTTACCATGAAGTACATTTGGCCTCCCTTATTTGACTCTTTAGAAGAACGTAAAAAGAAAATTGCCGATGGTTTGGCGGCTGCTGAAAGAGGTCAGGAAGAAATTATTCTGGCTGAGAAAAGAGCCAAGGGCTTTTTAAAAGAAGCTAAAGAACAGTCTTCAGAGATTGTTACCTTGGCTCAGAAGCGTGCGAATGAAATTGTTGAAGAATCAAAAGATACCGCTAAAAAAGAAGGCGAGCGTTTGATTATTGCAGCAAAAGCACAAATTGATCAAGAAATACAGCAAGCTAAAGAAGGTTTGCGTCAACAAGTGGCTGATTTGGCGTTAAGTGCTGCAGAACAGATTCTGGGTGCAGAAATTGATAAAGCCAAGCACCAAGATATCGTTAGCAAAGTCTCAAATCAATTAGGATAGGCAGCATAATGAGCGAACAGGCAACATTAGCAAGGCCTTACGCAGCCGCAGCGTTTAAAAGAGCCAAGGAAACTGATACGACCGCAACCTGGTCGCAGAACTTGGCTTTTATGTCGGCTGTCCTAAAGAATGAAGATATTTCTGTGGTCATTGATAACCCCAAGGTTAATAAAGAAAGGTTATCAGCACTGATGCTGGATATTTGCCAAGAGCATATTAATGAAGAGAATGAAAATTTTCTAAAATTGCTGGTTCATAACAATCGATTAATGTTGTTGCCCACTATTGCCAAGCTTTTTGAAGCTTATAAAGCAGAAGATGAGGGTTATGTCGAGGTTGAAGTATTTACGGCTTATGCTCTTTCAAAAGAAGCAAAGCAAAACTTTACGACAACACTGGAAAAGACTCTGGGCAAAAAAATCCTTATGAATGTAGCCGTGGATAAGTCATTAATTGGTGGTGTTCTCGTGCGAGCGGGCGACAGAGTCATTGACGGATCTATTAAAGGCCGGCTTCAACACATGCAAAAAGCGCTACAGTGAAAGTGAGAAAAAGCACATGCAACTAAATCCATCTGAAATAAGTGATCTGATTAAAAAGAAGATCGAAAACTTCGACTTAAGTGCCGAAGCGCATACAGAAGGTACCGTAGTCAGTGTGACTGACGGTATTGTAAGAGTACATGGTTTATCTGAAGCTATGCAAGGCGAGATGCTTGAATTCCCGGGCAACACCTTTGGCATGGCACTTAATCTTGAAAGAGATTCAGTCGGTGTGGTGATATTAGGTTCATATCAGCATATCACTGAAGGTGATATCGTAAAATGTACCGGAAAAATTTTGGAAGTACCTGTTGGTGAGGCATTGCTGGGGCGTGTAGTTGACGCACTGGGTAATCCAATTGACGGCAAAGGTGCAATTGATACCACTGAAACGGCTCCTATTGAAAAAATCGCACCGGGTGTAATTGCCCGTCAGTCAGTTGATCAGCCCGTACAATTGGGTTTGAAATCAATTGATGCGATGATTCCGGTGGGTCGTGGACAGCGTGAGTTGATTATTGGTGACAGACAAACCGGTAAAACAGCGATTGCGATTGATGCCATCATTAATCAAAAAGGTACAGGCATTAAATGTATCTATGTCGCTATCGGTCAAAAACGTTCATCCATTGCCAACGTCGTTCGCAAATTGGAAGAACATGGCGCAATGGCGCATACCATTATTGTTGCGGCATCAGCGTCTGAATCAGCGGCACTGCAATTTATCGCACCGTACACCGGCTGTTCAATGGGTGAATTTTTTAGAGATCGCGGTGAAGATGCCCTGATTATCTATGATGATTTAACCAAGCAAGCGTGGGCTTATCGCCAGGTTTCTTTATTGTTACGTCGTCCACCCGGTCGTGAAGCGTATCCAGGTGACGTGTTTTATTTACATTCCCGTTTGTTGGAAAGAGCCTCACGTATTAACGCGGCTGAAGTTGAAAAACTGACTGGCGGTCGGGTAAAAGGTAAAACCGGTTCATTGACGGCATTGCCGATTATTGAAACCCAAGGTGGTGACGTATCTGCTTTTGTACCGACTAACGTAATTTCTATTACCGATGGTCAGATCTTTCTTGAAAGCAACTTGTTTAATTCAGGTATCCGTCCCGCTGTAAACGCCGGTTTGTCGGTATCGCGAGTCGGTGGCGCAGCACAGACAAAGATCATCAAGAAGTTGGGTGGTGGTACTCGTCTTGATTTGGCGCAATACCGCGAGTTAGCGGCTTTTGCCCAGTTTGCTTCGGATTTGGATGAAAGCACCCGCAAGCAAATTGAACGTGGCCAACGGGTTACGGAATTAATGAAGCAAAATCAATATTCGCCGATGTCAGTCGCGCAAATGGCGGTTTCATTGTTTGCTGCTAATGAAGGATTCCTTGATAGCATAGAAGTAAACAAGGTACTGGACTTTGAAGCTGCTTTACAGTTGTACATGAAATCAGAACAATCTGAATTAATGAACAACATTAATGCAACTGGCGATTTTAGTAATGAAATTAGCAGTGGAATAAGAACTGCTATTGAAACTTTCATTAATACTCATAGTTGGTAAAAGGGTCTTCAAATGGCTGTTGGTAAAGAAATACGCACAAAGATCGCGAGTATCAAGAATACTCAAAAGATCACTCGGGCAATGGAGATGGTTGCTGCGAGTAAAATGCGTAAAACAAAAGACAGAATGCAGGCAACAAGGCCCTATTCTAAAAAAATTGGCCAGATTATCAAGCATTTGGCTCAGGCCAATCCAGAGTATAAGCACCCTTACCTGATTGCACGCGATGTTAAGCGGGTAGGGATTATTTTGGTGAGTTCCGACAGAGGCTTGTGTGGCGGACTGAATTCTAACCTGTTCAGAAAGACGCTAACCCAGTTTGCGCAATGGAATAACGCAAATATTGAAGTCGATATTTGTACCATTGGCACAAAAGCTTCAGGTTTTTTTAGCAACCTTAAAGTTAATGTGGTCGGTCAGGTTTCTAAATTGGGTGATACTCCGCATCTGAATGATATCGTCGGCGTCATTAAAATAATGCTGGATGCTTATCAAGAAGGCAGAATCGATGAATTATATGTCGTTAGCAATGAATTTGTGAACACCATGACTCAGCGACCGACTGTTGAACAGTTGCTTCCTGTAGTCGCCTGTGAACTTGACGAAAAGCTGAATAGTCATTGGGACTATATTTATGAGCCTGACGCTAAAGAAGTTTTGGATAATCTATTGACTCGTTTTATCGAATCCAAAGTTTACCAGGGGCTGGTTGAAAATAATGCCTGTGAGCAGGCAGCCAGAATGGTGGCTATGAAGAGTGCTTCGGATAACGCAGGCAATCTTATCGGTGAATTGCAATTGATTTACAACAAAGCCAGACAAGCCGCGATCACTCAGGAAATTTCAGAAATTGTTGCCGGAGCCTCTGCTGTTTAAGGCTCTCTTGAGCTTAATCGAAGGCTCCAAGCAAAATGACACAACACTTAGAGGACAACTCAATGAGTTCGGGTAAAATCGTTCAAATTATCGGCGCGGTCGTTGACGTGGAATTTTCACGTGCAGACCTGCCAAAAATATATGATGCCTTAAACGTAGAAGGCAAAAATCTGGTATTGGAAGTACAACAGCAATTAGGTGACGGCGTAGTCAGAACCATTGCCATGGGTAGTACCGATGGCTTAAGTCGCGGTTTGCAGGTTACCAATACTAATGCACCCATTTCTGTACCCGTGGGTAAAGAAACTTTAGGTCGTATTATGAACGTCTTGGGCGAACCCATCGACGAAAAAGGCCCTGTCGGCGAACAAGTTAAATGGGGCATCCACCGTGAAGCACCCAGTTATGCAGAACAAGCGGCTGCCAACGAATTGTTGGAAACCGGTATTAAAGTTATCGATTTGGTCTGCCCCTTTACCAAAGGTGGTAAAGTCGGATTATTCGGCGGCGCGGGTGTTGGTAAAACCGTCAACATGATGGAGTTGATTCGTAACATCGCTATCGAGCACAGTGGTTATTCTGTGTTTGCGGGTGTTGGCGAACGTACTCGTGAAGGTAATGACTTCTATCACGAAATGACGGATTCAAACGTAATCGACAAAGTATCGCTGGTTTACGGACAAATGAACGAGCCACCCGGAAACAGACTGCGCGTTGCGTTGACTGGTTTAACCATGGCGGAATATTTCCGTGATGAAGGTCGTGACGTTCTGTTTTTCGTTGATAATATCTATCGTTATACACTCGCAGGAACTGAAGTATCGGCACTGTTGGGTCGTATGCCTTCAGCCGTGGGTTACCAGCCTACACTGGCCGAAGAAATGGGTGTTTTACAAGAGCGTATCACCTCAACCAAAACCGGTTCTATCACGTCTATTCAGGCGGTTTATGTACCAGCGGATGATTTGACTGATCCATCACCTGCAACCACTTTTGCCCATTTGGATGCGACTGTTGTATTGTCACGCCAAATTGCCGAGTTAGGTATTTATCCTGCTATTGATCCACTGGACTCAACCAGTCGTCAGCTTGATCCTTTGGTTATCGGGCAAGAGCATTATGATGTCGCGCGTAACGTTCAGGGTATTTTGCAACGCTACAAAGAATTGCGAGATATTATTGCGATTCTGGGTATGGATGAATTATCGGAAGAAGATAAATTGACCGTATCAAGAGCCCGTAAAATGCAACGATTCTTGTCTCAACCGTTCTTTGTTGCTGAAGTATTTACCGGTTCACCAGGTAAATATGTATCTTTGAAAGATACCATTGCCGGTTTTAAAGGTATTATTGCCGGTGAGTACGATACTATTCCTGAGCAAGCTTTTTATATGGTCGGTACCATAGATGAAGTGCTTGAGAAAGCAAAGGCCATGCAAGGATAATAGTCCGGTCTGCCAGTTTAAGCGCTGGAACCGGATTGAAATCTTGAGAAAGCAAAGATATTAAAAAGCTAATAAATGTTTCTCCCCGCCTCGCAGTGGGGAGAATATATTGAAATAGGTAAAAAAAATGACCATGACCGTACATGTAGACATCGTAAGCGCAGAAAGGGAGATATTTTCCGGATTGGCGGAAATGGTATTTGCTCCGGCTGAACTTGGCGAAGTGGGTATTTCACCTAGACATGCCCCTTTGATAACAAAGCTTAATGCAGGTGAAGTTCGGGTAAAAGTGAGCGATACCGAAAGTTATCCCTTCTTTATATCCGGTGGACTTTTAGAGGTACAGCCTCATTTAGTCACCATTTTGGCTGACACCGCGATTAGGGCAAAAGATATTGATGAAGCGGCGGCACTGGATGCCAAGGCTAAAGCAGAAGAAGCACTGAATGATAAGTCCGGTAAAATTGATTACGCAACAGCTCAGTCAGAATTGGCTCAAGCGGTTATGCAATTAAGAACCCTGGACAGACTAAGAAAGCGTGGTGGATAACGGTAGAGATGCGCGTTTATTGCAAGCTGGATAAAGCGTCGTCTACAAATTTTAAAAAACCCGATAACGTAACTACGCTATCGGGTTTTTTTGTATAACAGGATCTGAAATGAAAATAACGACTATTATTCTTGCCGCAGGTAAAGGTACGCGTATGCGTTCCGAGCTTCCCAAAATATTACATAAAATTGCCAATAGACCACTGCTTCAGCATGTTTATGACACGAGTTGCCAGTTGGAAAACAATACCATTAAGATTGTTTATGGTCATGGCGCAGATTTGGTCAGGAACACTTTAAAGGATTTGGATGCCAGCTGGATTGAACAAAAACAGCAATTAGGTACGGGTCATGCGGTGCAACAGGTTAGCGATCAAATTGCCGATACCGATACTGTTTTAATTTTATACGGTGATGTCCCTTTATTAAAACTGACGACCGTAAAGCAATTAATAGCCAACGTAAATGACCGGTCTCTGGCATTGCTGACCGTCAATCTTGAAAACCCAACCGGTTACGGCAGAATAGTCAGAGATGCATCTGGAGAAGTCACCAAAATTGTCGAAGAAAAAGATGCTTCAGCGTCTGAAAAATTGCTTAACGAAGGCAATACCGGCATCATGGCAGTGCAAGGCAAAGCATTAAAAAAATGGCTGAACCAGTTAAATAATAATAATGCCCAAGGCGAATATTATTTAACGGATGTTATTGAAATGGCGGTTGCCGATGGTATTACGGTGGTGACCAGTCAGCCGGAATCGGTTGATGAAGTTTTAGGCGTTAATAATCGTATCCAGCTCAGTCATCTGGAACGTGTCTATCAGCAAGAACAGGCGAACCGATTAATGGAGTTGGGTGTTACCTTAGCCGATCCAGCCCGTTTTGATCTTAGAGGGTCAATTGAAAAGATGGGGATTGATATAGTCGTTGATGTTAATGTTATCATCGAAGGCATAAACAGCATCGGCAATAACGTCAAAATAGGTGCCAATACCCATATAAAAGATGCCATTATTGGCGATAACGTGGAAATTTTGGCTAACTGCGTTATAGATAATGTAGTGATAGGGCAGGGTAGTAAAATTGGGCCTTTTGCCAGATTGCGTCCGGAGACCGTTTTAGCTGAAAATGTACATATTGGTAATTTTGTAGAAATAAAAAAATCATCAGTAGCGGCATCCAGCAAAATAAACCATTTAAGTTATATTGGCGACACGACAGTGGGCAGCCGGGTTAATATCGGTGCCGGAACCATTACCTGCAATTATGACGGGGTCAACAAATTTAGAACCGTTATTGAAGATGGCGCTTTTATTGGCTCCGATACCCAGTTAGTCGCCCCGGTAACCATTGGCAAAAATGCCACGATAGGTGCCGGTTCAACAATCACTAAAGACAGTCCAGAGAATCAGTTGACCTTAAGCAGGGTAAAACAGGTTTCTCTTGCCGATTGGCAACGACCCATTAAACAGGAAAAATAATATGTGTGGAATTGTAGGTGGAGTAGCGCAGCGAAATGTAGTGCCTATACTGCTGGAGGGCCTGAAAAGGCTGGAGTATCGTGGTTATGATTCAGCGGGATTAGCAGTTATCGATAACCAGATAATTTACCGAAAAAGGGAGCTGGGTAAAGTCAAAGGGCTTGAGGCATTATTACAGGCTGACCCCGTTTCGGGCACTATCGGTATAGCCCATACCCGATGGGCGACTCATGGCAAGCCCAGTACCGCCAACGCGCATCCGCATGTGTGCAAAGATAAAGTGGCTGTCGTGCATAACGGCATTATTGAAAATCATGAGTACCTGCGGGGCTCATTGATTGAAAATGGCTACGAATTTACTTCAGAAACGGATACTGAAGTGATCGTGCATCAGATTTATGAGGCCATGAAAACTACGGATAGCTTATTATCTGCGGTCAAGCTTACGGTAAAAAAACTTGAAGGTGCGTATGCCTTGGGGATAGTGAGTACAGAGGAACCCGATGTATTAATAGCCTGTAGAAAAGGCAGCCCGTTAGTCATTGGCGTGGGTATTGGCGAGTATTTTATCGCTTCAGATGTTGCTGCATTACTCCCTGTTACGCGTCGTTTTATCTTTTTGGAAGAGGGTGATATAGCCTCAATAAGCATCGATAAACTGGTCATTTATGATGTCAATGACACGGTTGTCAGTCGCCCCATTAAAGAAAGCCAGCTTACGGCTGATTCAGTTGATAAAGGTGATTATCGCCACTATATGCTGAAAGAAATTTATGAACAGCCTTTTGCCATTTCGCAAGCTCTGGAAGGACGATTCATTAATAATCGCCTGCAAGAAAATTCATTTGGGCATAATGCCAGTGAAATATTTGACAACATAAAATCAGTACAAATTTTAGCGTGTGGTACCAGTTATAATGCCGGATTAGTGGCACGTTACTGGTTTGAAAATCTGGCGCGTGTACCCTGTAATATTGAAGTGGCCAGTGAATTTCGTTACAGAAACCCCGTATTGGCTGCGGATACGTTGGTTGTAACCATTTCCCAATCAGGCGAAACAGCTGATACCTTGGCTGCATTGAACGAAGCTAAAAAGCTGGGTGCCAAATATTCCTTGGCAATCTGTAATGTTCCGGAAAGTTCTTTGGTTAGGGAATCCGATCTCGTATTGATGACCCGAGCCGGCCCTGAAATTGGTGTCGCATCAACTAAAGCATTTACCACACAATTGACAACATTGATGCTGTTGGTGATTGCTATCGGTAGGCGCTTTAAAATGACCGAATTACTGGAACAGAAAATTACTTCAGAATTATTCAGTTTACCCGGAAAAGTTGAAGCGGTATTAAAGCTGGATGATGAAATTAAGCAATTAGCCGAGCAATTTGCCGAAAAACAACATGCCTTGTTTTTGGGAAGGGGAACGCATTACCCGATTGCAATGGAAGGCGCGTTAAAATTAAAAGAAATTTCTTACATCCATGCAGAAGCCTATCCAGCCGGTGAATTAAAACACGGCCCCTTGGCATTAATAGATGCTGATATGCCGGTTATTACCGTTGCGCCTAACAACCGGTTATTGGAAAAGCTGAAATCAAATATGCAGGAAGTGAGTGCCAGGGGTGGGCAATTAATTGTTTTTATGGATGAAACCCTGGCCTCTTCATCTGATGATAATGTACAGATTGTAAAAGTACCGCAAGTTGAAAACGAGATTGCACCGATCATTTATACTATCCCGTTACAGCTATTATCCTATCATGTCGCTGTCTTAAAAGGCACGGATGTAGACCAACCCAGAAATCTTGCCAAGTCCGTCACCGTCGAGTAGAGCTATAGAGGATTGGGGAGGGGATGCAGACCCCTTCCCAATCTTTGGCTTCATCCCAACGGGATGTTTCTTTATTGCTGAAAGTTTTTGGAGGATAAGTGCGACTTTTACTGGTTGAAGATGATGAAATACTGGGCGATGGTTTGGTTGCCGGTTTAAAGATGGAAGGTTATGCGGTTGATTGGCTAACCAATGGTAAGCTCGCTGATGAAGCTTTAAAACTCAATACTTATGAGCTGATTGTATTGGACCTTAACTTGCCGGATATGGATGGATTGTCTATTTTACGGGCGTTAAGAGCTCGTAAAGACGAAACGCCCGTGATGGTGTTAACAGCCAAAGACACGATTCCTGACCGGGTGTTGGGCTTGGATAGTGGTGCGGATGATTTTGTTATTAAGCCGTTTGAGCTGGATGAAGTTTGCGCCCGGTTAAGGGCTTTGGCAAGAAGGAGCGAGGGCAGAAGTGCGCCTACTATTGAGTACAAAGGTATTGTCTTGGATCCCGCCTCTCATTTGGTTACTTTTAACAATGAAAAGGTGGAGTTGTCTCAAAAAGAATTTGAGATACTGAGTTTTCTGATGAGCAATATCGGCAAGGTGGTGTCGCGCTCCAGGCTTGAAGAAAGTCTTTACTCATGGGAATCTGATGTAGAAAGTAATACCGTTGAGGTTCACATCCATTATCTTAGAAAAAAGCTCGACCCTGCGCTTATTCGCACCGTTAGGGGTGTCGGTTATATCATTGATAATGAAGACGAGTTATGAATTATTCTCTTCGGCAATTATTGCTGATCAGTTTGCTTTCTGCGTCCATGCTTATTTGGGGAATTGCCGCTTATGTCAGTTATAAAGTAACGCGTGATGAAGTGGCCAATCTGTTTGATGCGGAATTGGCACAATCGGCTAAAGTACTTAATGCCTTTGTCGAAAGCCTGCTACGGGAAGGTTCGTTGTCCGGGCACTGGAGCCAGGAGCAGGCAAAAGCCGACGAGATTTTGCACACTTACGTTTTAAAACGTAAGTTTAAAAGTAAAAGTGCTTTTCAGTTGTGGTCAGAGGATGATGGTTTGTTGCTGCGCTCAACCAACGAATCTGCATTTTCAGTGCATGGCTTTAATCAAACCAATATTGATGATCAGTTATGGCCCATCTTTGATGATCTGCTACAGGCTAATGCCTTGGGTCATAAATACGAAAGAAAAATTGCCTTTCAGTTATGGTCCAAAAAAGACGGCTTGATGTTACGCTCGGATAGTGCGCCCCTGTTTGCTTTTGCTTCGTCAGATCATGGTTTTAGTGAAACCAAGATTGATGATTATGTGTGGCACGTTTTCAGCATTACCAATTCAACCGGTGAATATATTATCCATGTCGGTCAGAAAGAAGAAATTCGTGCCGAATTAACGGATGAAATCTCCTCACAATTGGTTACCCAGTTCCTGATTGGTTTACCCTTTTTAGGGTTGGTCATTTGGTTTATTGTTGGTTTGTCGTTAAAACCCATCAATAGATTGGAAAAAGCACTCGCCAAGCGCGAAGCCAGTTACCTTAAACCGCTCTCTATCAAAAGGCTGCCCAATGAAATTGTGCCGGTGGTTAATGAAATCAATAATCTCTTTGTCCAGCTTGAACAGGCTTTTGAACATGAGCGCCGCTTTACCGCAGATGCCTCTCATGAATTAAGAACGCCTCTAGCCGGGTTATTGACACAAGCGCATGTCGCCTTAAGAACAACCGATGAAGAAGTCCGTAAACAGGCGCTTTCCCGCATTAAGCAAGGCGTTAACAGAATGACATATATGGTGCAGCAATTGCTGACCTTTTCGCGCATTGAATCCAATACCGAGTTTTTAACCAAACAAAATACTATGGTAAGCCGTGAAGTGGTTCATGTGATTGCCGAATTGGAACCTGAGGCGCACAAAAAACAGATTTTGATGGAGTTTGTTGAGGATAATCCGGTCCCCGTTATTGTTAACGGGCCGTTGGTTTCAATTTTGATTCGGAATATTATTGATAACGCGATCAAATATACCCCCGCCAAAGGTAACGTATTAATAACGGTGACCGGCCAGGAGAAATATTTACAAATTTGTGTTGAAGATTCCGGGCCGGGCATAGCGCCGGATCAATATGAAAAGTCTCTGGAACGTTTTCATCGCTGTGTTGAAACGGCCAATACGGCAAAGGGCACGGGCTTGGGATTTTCCATCGTGC
The DNA here is from genome assembly GCA_037130115.1 of Methylococcaceae bacterium. Taxonomy (GTDB): domain Bacteria; phylum Pseudomonadota; class Gammaproteobacteria; order Methylococcales; family Methylomonadaceae; genus Methylobacter_C. The sequence goes on along the minus strand of JBAXTQ010000019.1, from coordinate 17,429 downwards.
AACGTATTGCGGCTATTCATAATGCCGACCTGATTTTAGGTGTGTCTCAATTTGGCGGACTCAAAGTGACGGTATTGTTTCCCTTGCCGATCAGACCGGAAGATAAATCGTGGCAGAAGAAATTAAGTTTTTTTAGTATCAGAAAAAGCGGTTGAGTTTTGCAGGTTACGCTACCAAAATAGTCTACGAATAGTGTCTTAAGGCAGTTCCGCAGGCCGGTGAACCTGTTCTCTGCGTGGGTGATGCCTGCGGTTCACCGCCAAGGTGCGCTGGCCTCGACAAGTTCGGTAATCTGGAGGTCCAGAGTCTCAAGTCGCACATCCAGCCCCATCTCCCCTTGATCAATGGCCTGTTCCAGCGCCCTGGCCGACTCCATAATGTCCAACGCACAGATAAAGCCGGCATTGCTGATGAGGGTATGCATCCGTCGGGCGGCCATATCCCTATCGTCCGCCGCCAGATCGCGGCGCGTTAGTTCTACTGCATCAATGTTGTCAGCGAAGAACATCTCCAGCAGACTGATAAACATAGCCCGATCACCATCCAGCCGTTGCGCGACCCGGACTCGATCGATTCCGGCGATATTCGGAAAGTCTTTGACAGTATCAATGCCGGCCGATGTTTGTGCAGTTGCGGTCGGTCGAGGCTTTATCCATTTTGACAGCATGGCCGCCATCTGTTCCAGATCCATCGGCTTGGCCAGCACGTCGTTTGCACCGGCCGCACGGGCTGCCGCTTGTTGTTCGTCACGTACCCCGGCGGTGAAGGCAATAATTGGCAGATCGGCCAAGCCCGGTTCCCCACGGATCAGTCGGATTGCAGTCAAGCCATCCATCACGGGCATCTGTACATCCATCAGCACTGCATTGAAAGCCTCTGGCCGGGTTATGAGAAGTTGCACGGCCTGCTGGCCATCGGCGGCCAGGGTGGTGGCCGCACCTTCCAGCGCCAGCGCACGCTCCATCAGATCCCGGTTCATGGCGCTGTCGTCCACCACAAGTATATGCGTTCCCGTCAGTCGCGGCCCGAAGGAGGGCGGTGCCTGACGGGTAGCCAGTGCGTCCTTGTCGCCTTCGCGTCCCTTTTGAAAAGGCAAATCAAACCAAAAGGTGCTGCCCTGGCCGAGTTGGCTCTCGACGCCAATCTCTCCACCCATTAGCTCTACCAGACGTTTGCAGATGGACAAGCCGAGACCTGTGCCACCGAAACGACGGCTGATACCTGCATCGGCTTGGGTAAAGGGCGCAAACAGCCTAGCCAGTGCTTCGGGCGCAATGCCTATGCCGCTGTCGCACACCTCGAAGCGCAGCCGCACGGCTGTCTCGCCGATCTCGCGCACTTGGACAAAGACCGCCACTTCCCCTCGCTCGGTGAACTTGATGGCGTTTCCGGTCAGGTTGAACAATACCTGCTCCAAACGCAGCCCATCGCCGAGCAATGGCCCCAGCAGCGTAGCCGGAGGCTCCAGGCGCAGCGTGAGTCCCTTGGTTCCTGCGGCCTGACCCATCAGGCTGTCGAGATTAGCCAAAAGACTCCCCAAGTCGAAGGGTCGGGGCTCGATGCGCAGCTGTCCCGCCTCAATCTTGGATAAGTCGAGTACATCGTCGAGGATGGCGAGCAGGGATTGGCCGGCAGTCCGGATCCGTTCGACCATTTCACGCTGTTTTCCGACTAGCGGTTCTCGCTCCAGCACTTGAGCCAAGCCCAGCACTGCGTTCATCGGGGTGCGGATCTCATGGCTCATGTGAGCGAGGAATTCGCTCTTGGCCGCGTTGGCAGCCTCGGCGGCATCATAAGCCTGCCGCAGCTCATGCTCGTAACGCTTGCGCTCGCTGATGTCCCGGGACACGCCGAGAATTTCCACAAAGGTGCCATCGGTACTGAGAATAGGGCTTGCCGTGACATCAGTCCAGACGGTAGAGCCGTCTTTGCACCGCTGTTCAAGCTCTTCCCGGAAGTTTTCCAAGGGAAGTCCGGCCTTTACGTTGGCACGCAATTTTCCGAAATACGCTTGGGCGATGGTCAGTGAGTCCGGAGTGAGTACCTCTTCCAGTGATTGCGGCTTGACTTCATCTGCTGTGAAGCCCAGCAACTTTTTAACGGATGGGCTTACGTAGGAAAACCTGCCGTCAAGATCCATCGTCTTAATGATGTCGATGGCATTGTCGGCCAGCAGGCGATGTCGCTCCTCACTAATCCTTAGCCTTTCTTTCATCTGCTTGCGTGCCGTGATGTCCTCGACGATGAATAAGTGACGGGGTGGGCCGTCGGCATCGACTTGCACCGGTGCACAAGTCACGCTGGCCCAGACCACTGAGCCGTCCGGATGAAGATAGCGTTTGTTCAAACAGTAGCCGTTAATCTCGCCGGCGTTAAGCCGCCTCGTGTGATCGAGACTTTGCTGAATGTCGTCCGGATGCGTAATGCGACGCTGCGGGTCAATTCCTATCAACTGATCGAGCGTTTGACCGACTATCTCGCCAAGGCGCACGTTGGCTTCCAAAACCTGTCCGGTGTTCGAGTCGACTAGCGCAACGCCCAACGGCGCTTGTTCGAAGATGACACGAAAACGCGCCTCTGCCGCCCGCTGGGCTTTCAGCACGGTCAACTCTTGACGCTGCTGTCCCCTGCGCCACAGTAAATAGCTTGCGGAATAGACCAGAAGCATGCCAAAACCCACGACTAGAGCCGTGGTCCAGGCCAAGTTGCGGATGCCGGCATAGGCCTCGATCTCGTCGATCTCGGCGATCATCAACCAGGGCGTCCCGGCAACGACCGAGGCGTAGGCCAAGACGGGAATCCCCCGATAATCGCGGCCTCCCTCGATAATACCTCGCTCTCCGAGTGCCGCTCTGGCTGCGGGCATATCTGGCGTGCTCAAGGGAAGGGTCATTGAGAGCGCGGCATCACGCTTAAAGCGCAGGGGCGTCAAAAAGCGAACCTCTTCGCCATCGCGCCGAACCAGGTAGGTCTCCGCCGTCCGGGTTGGCACCGGCCAGGACTCAACCAATGGGTTCAGAGCCTGATCCGCACGCCAAGTCACGTAGGCGACACCCAGTGGTGCCATATCTGGCGACCCGATCGGTGCCAGCACGCCGTATTGAATCTCCCCCTTGGCATTACTGTGCAGATCGACGAGTTCAACACGCGGCCGATGCAGGATGTCCCTGATCAAGTCCGTATAGGCCCTGACGTCAGCTTCACCGATGGCGAAAGCCGAATGTCCCTCAACGTCCACCACAGCCAGCCCGGCCCAGCCTCGAGCTTGCGCCATCTGGGTCATCAGCTCCCGCATCAGCTTCAGACTCGCCACATCCTTCCGTTTGCCGCTCTGCCATTGGCTAAAAAGTATCTCAAGCTGCGAGTGGCCGTAAAAGGCCAAGTCGGTATCAAGTCGAGCCTCGGTCAGCCATGTCTCGATTTGTTGACGTTTCTGCTCGGCAATCACCGCCAGGGTGCGGTCGTTTTCGCGGCGTATTTCTTCGCTTAAGTAACGATAGCCGATGGTGCCCATCGCGCCGATCAGTAGCGAAAGGGCGAGTAGCGGCAGCACAAAACGCAGCCAATGCCGACCGAAGCCGCCTGCGGGTGAATTTGAATGATGGGGGGCGATAGCGGTTCTCTTATGTGTAGATACAGCCAGGTACTACGATAAAGCTTAAGTACAAGAGCGGGTTGAAAAAAAGCTGGCGACGCTGTTAAGCGGCGAAGCAACATCGATATAGTGTCTACAGAGTCCTTTTGCCAGGCTTCGTATCGTCTGTGCAAGACGAGTGCTCTTAACGTTGGCTGTAGCGAAAATAGCTATTAATTATGCGCTATTTTAGCAAACTATGCACCAATACGGAACAATCAGTGTAAATGAGTCTGAAGGAGTGGGGTATTTCTAACGGTTACGAGTCTAATAAATGTTTAAATCTTGGTTTAAAATTGCTAACCATAATGACCTTGTGCCTGTTGAACGGCTATTACTCGATCTTCAAGTTTTCTTGCCTTGACTTTATAGATCCCGGATAACCAGTAACATAACGGCCAATAGAGGTAGGCCGGAATAAGACTTTTCAAGCGTAAGCGAGTTGAGCGTTTCCGGCATCCGGTACGAGGGTGCCGGAAACGCCACCACGCGCTACGCTTGGGTGGTCTTATTCCGGCCTACGCCTAATGTTTGTTATCGCTGAATTCCGCAAAATCAAGAATTAAAAACTTGAAGATTGAGTATTACTGATCAATTATTATGTGACCCTTCCAGCCGTAAAAAGCAATGTAACCATAACAAAGGACGGGGATAAAAAAAGCGTTTTGAATGCCTATCCTATCGGCAAAAAAACCTTGCACAACCGGTAGAATAGCGCCGCCGACAATTGCCGCGCATAAAATTCCCGAACCTTGTCCTGTGTGTTTTCCCAAGCAGGTAATCGCCAGTGAAAAGAGGGTTGGAAACATGATGGAATTAAACAGGCCGACTGAAAGAATTGCCCATACGGCTAAAGAACCGCTGCCCGTGATGGTTATTAAAACCAATGTAGCCGCTGTTAGCGCGTTAAATACCAGCACTTTGCCGGGTTGAATTTTTTGCATGACGGCCGCGCCGACAAATCGCCCAAGCATGGCACCGCCCCAGTAAAACGAGACATATTTGCCGGCTTCCTGTTCGGCTAAACCGGCAATGGCAGACTCGCCCAGAAAGTTAATCAGAAAACTGCCAATGCAAACTTCAGCGCCGACATAAACAAAAATGGCAATGGCTCCCAACACCAGATGATTATAGCCCCAGGCACTGTCATGTCGGTCATCGAAAGCGTACTTTGCCGTATTGACAGTCGGTGCTTCGGTCGGCTTAATTTCAGGTAATTTGATGATTGCAAAAACAATCGCTACACAAAATAAAACCGCCGCCAGAAACAAATAAGGAGTTTGTACGGCTGCCGCTTGTGCGGCTTGATAAGCCGATAACTGATCAGCACTAAGCAAGTTGATTTCTTCGGCGCTTTTAACCGCCGTTGAAAGAATCAATAACGCACCAAAATAAGGGGCAATAGTGGTACCCAGAGAATTAAAGGCCTGAGTCAGGGTTAATCGACTTGAGGCGGTTTCCGGTTTTCCTAAAATGGTCACGTAGGGATTGGCGGCAACCTGTAATAAAGTAATTCCGGAAGCCAACACAAAAAATGCGGCTAAAAACAAGGGATAGGAATGCAAGCCTGCCGCCGGATAAAATAACAAACAGCCTATGCCCGCTATTGATAATCCGGCAATGATTCCGCCTTTGTAATTGATTTTTTCAACCAGATAACCGCTGGGAACGGACACCACAAAATAAGCGGTAAAAAAGCAAAATTGAACCAACATGGCTTGCGTGTAGCTTAAAGTAAATACTGATTTTAAATGCGGAATCAGAATATCATTTAAGCAGGTTATAAAGCCCCAGATAAAAAACAGCGACGTTAACAGGGTTAAGGAGCCAAAATAAGGATTTTTATCGATGTTATTAGGTAAATTATCCGGTGACATTTTTGCGTCAGTTACCTTGGCCATGTAAACCTTGTCTTATTTTGTGACTGAGAAATGAGCCGTTTCATTACCGACCATCACTTTAAAATCGCCCGGTTCAACAATTCGCTTAAGATCAACACCAATAAATGACAAGTCGTGAGGCGTTAAGGTGAAGCTTAAATTTTCTGTTTGACCCGGATTGAGTGCTATTTTTTTGAACGCTTTTAATTGTTTGTTGGGTCTTGTGACTGAAGCGGCCACATCATTGACATAAAGCAAAACTGTTTCTTTGCCTGTTAACGATCCGGTATTTTTAACCGTTACGGTAATATTGATATTTTCACCGCTGTTGATTTTGTCTTTTTCCAGGTGTAAGCCGCTGGTTTGAAACGTGGTATAACTTAAACCATGACCAAACGGATATAACGGATTATAGGTATTTTGCTCAAACGATTCGATGGGTTTGTAATCATACGGCGTAAAACCGTTGGTCTCTCTGGGATAGGTAACAGGCAGTTTGCCATCGGGATTATAGTCACCGTATAAAATATCGGCAATGGCAATACCGCCCTCCATGCCCGGTAAAAAGCCTAAAACAACCCCGGAAACCTGTTCGGCAATGGCGGTAATAATCCGTGGACGACCACCCAAGGTAACCAGAATAACCGGTTTTCCAGTTGCCATCATGGCATTGGCAAGATTAATTTGAGCTTGATCCAGTTCTAATGAGCCAATATTTCCCAGTGTTTCTGTATAAGGTTTTTCGCCCAAACACAGCACTATCGTGTCGTGGTTTTTAGCTTCCGCAACGGCTTTTTGAATATCAATAGGGTCATTAAATGAATTTCCCCCCACAAAAGTCACTTTGCCGGTGGACTTTTTTTGGATGGCTTCCAAAACCGTTAACTTGTCCTGGGGATATAAACTTTCATCATCGCCCTGCCAGGTGATTGTCCAACCGCCATTCATTACACTTAATAAATTTGCGGTAGGGCCGGTCACCAGAATACGGGATTCTTTTTTTAGTGGCAGCGTGTTGTTGGTGTTTTTAGCAAGAATAATGGATTCCCTGGCGGCCTGACGGTTAACCTCGACATCCTCAGCCCGTTGGACTGATCTTTCTTCTGGTAAAACCGGCGCGTTGGGTTCAAATAATCCTGCCTTAAATTTTACGCCAAGAATTCGGGATACGGCTTCATCTATTCGGGATAGTGGCACTTCTCCCGATTTGACCAGTTCAAGCAACAGGTCATAAAACGAAAAATCAAACGGCACCATGCTCATATCAATGCCTGCCATTACCGCAATTTTAACTGCCTCTTTTTCCGAAGCCGCCAATTTATCGCGCGTATAAAGGCGCTGAATGTCGGCCCAGTCAGAAACGGTAAAGCCGGTAAAACCCAGTTCATCGCGTAAAATTGTGGTGAGATAATGATAATTGGCGTGTCCCGGAATACCGTCAACTTCAGCCGAGTTCACCATAATCGTTGGCGATCCGGCTTTAATACCGGCTTCAAAGGTGGGCAGGAAATATTCACGAAGCATTCTTTCGCCAATCCAGGCGGGTGTCCGGTCTTTGCCATTAATGGGAAAACCGTAACCCACATAATGCTTCAAACAGGTCAGGGCTTTATTTTGCGCAGAAAAATCATCGCCTTGATGACCTTTTATAAAAGACGTACCTAAAACAGTCGCCAGATGAACGTCTTCACCATAAGTTTCCCATAAGCGTGGCCAAAGTGGCTGGCGGCCAATATCCATCACCGGTGAAAAATTCCATTGCAGCCCGGAAACCCGTAACTCTCGCGCGGTAATTTCGCCTTCCTTAAAGCTTAAGTCAGGGTTAAAAGTAGCCGCCATGCTAATGGCTTGCGGAAACAACACCGAGTTTTTTGTATAAGTGGCTCCATGAATGGCATCAATCCCGTAAATCACCGGAATTTTTAAACGGGTTTTTGCTGCCACAGCTTGCACTATTTGCATCATTTTTTGCCAAGTTTCAACGGATTGCGCTTTGTTATTTGGCGTATACGGCGTGTTAAGAATTGAACCCACATGGTGTTTTAATACGGCATCTTCCAGCTTTGCCAGATCAATGGGATCCTCGGCATGTTGTTCTTCCGGAACAGCAACAGCAATGAAGTCTATCTGCGTCATTTGCCCTACTTTTTCTTCAAGCGTCATGCTGGCCAGCAGCTGTTTGACTTTATCTTCTACTTCCGTGCTTGTTTCTTGATGGTTCACAGAACACCCCGCTATGGCAACTAGTGTAAAAATTAAAACGAAACTCTTTATTTGCAATTTTTTTCCTGATAATGGGTTTTATCTAAAATGCGCTGGTTGCGGCACTTAAGATAAACGGATACTTAATGTGGTACGCATCCGTAAACTTGCAAAGTATAACACCGCTGCTCTCTGTACCAATAAACGCGCAGTCATGATTTTGCTTTTTCTGAACGGCACTATAATTTTGGTCGGTAAATAATCAATAAGGTAGGCGCGGATTTAATTTTAGAACTCTAAGGGGCTGGTATGTAGCGGTCAAAAACGAGCCTAAAATGATTGGCTGTTATGGCCCGCTACGCACATTAGCGGTAGCCAGATAAATCTCGCTAATGAAGAAAATCAAGGCCAAAATCAAGCTCAACATAGCGAAGATAAACAACGAAGCGATCGGAGTTGACATGTTAATGCTGATAAACGAATCGAGAAAAAGGACGGCAATCACTGAACAGATTAAGAGAACACAGGCGGTGCATAAAGCAATCGCCCGATTGATAAAGCGCATCCTTTTTGTCAGTAGTGCCAATTCGTCATGAATCTCTTGGTCTTGTTTTTCTTGCTGGGAGGATAAAAGTTTGTTGTGTAAAAAACGGGAGCGGTCAATGATGCGTGCCAAACGGTTTGTTAACACTGACAAAATACTGGCAACGCCGGTAAGCAAAAAGACCGGGGCAACTGCGAGCTGAATGGCATGAGCAATATTGGTAGTGGGAATTTCGGTGAACATAGTGAGTTTTGCAGGCGAGTGGTTGCAATTTTTTTAATTTTATTCAGTGCAACAGGCAACGCTATTGCACCGAATGGACGTGTCTTTACTTTCATGGAACACGGATGACACTGATTTATACTGATTTCAACGGATTTTAGTTTTAGTCCAAAAAAGTTTTTAAATACAATCAGTTGTTAATCAAGATGCTGCCAATGCCTGTTCCAGATCTTCCAGAAGGTCATCGATATGCTCAATGCCAATGGACAGGCGCACCATTTCTTGGGTAACGCCAGCCTTGACCAACTCTTCGGGGGACAATTGCCGGTGCGTAGTGGATGCGGGATGGCAAGCCAGCGATTTGGCATCACCAATATTGACCAGTCGGGTGAATAGTTTTAAAGCATCCTGAAAATTCTCGCCCGCTATGCGACCCTCTTTTAAGCCAAAGGTGAGAATGCCTGAAGCGCGTCCGCCCATGTATTTGTCAACCAGAGGTTTGTCTGGATGGTCATCAAGCCCTGCGTAATTAACCCACGCCACTTTACTGTGATTTTGCAGAAATTGCGCGACTTTGACGGTGTTGTCACAAATCCTGTCCATGCGTAGCGCCAGGGTTTCAATGCCTTGCAGAATTAAAAACGAGTTAAAGGGTGAAATGGCCGCGCCGGTATTACGCAGTGGAACTACGCGTGCCCGTCCAATATAGGCGGCCGCTCCCAAGGCTTCGGTGTAAACCACGCCATGATAGGAAACATCAGGTTCGTTAAGGCGACGAAAACGGACTTTATGCTCAGCCCAGGGAAATTTGCCGCTATCAACAATGACCCCGCCAATGCTGTTGCCATGGCCGCCCAGATATTTTGTCAGTGAATGCACGACAATATCGGCACCGTGCTCAATCGGTCGGCACAGATACGGAGACGGTACGGTATTATCCACAATCAACGGGATGCCGTGACGGTGGGCAATGTCGGCCAGGATTTCAAAATCGGTAATGTTGCCGAGTGGATTGCCAACCGATTCGCAAAAAATAGCTTTGGTTTTGTCGTCGATCAATTGCTCGAAAGCAGTCGGGTCACGATAATCGGCAAAACGTACATTAATGCCGTATTGCGGCAGGGTGTGGGCAAACAGATTGTAAGTGCCGCCATACAACGTGGCCGCAGAAATGATGTTATCGCCCGCTTCGGCAATGGTCATGACGGCATAGGTAATGGCTGCCATACCGGATGCCACCGCCAGTCCGGCCAGACCGCCTTCCAGTTCGGCTACCCGCTTTTCCAGTACATCAGTCGTTGGATTCATGATGCGGGTGTAGATATTACCGGCCACTTTCAGGTCAAATAAATCAGCGCCATGCTGAGTGTCGTCGAAGGCGTAAGAGGTGGTTTGATAAATAGGTACTGCCACTGCTTTGGTGGTTGGGTCGGGACTGTAACCACCGTGTACGGCTATTGTTTCTAATTTCATGGAATCCTCTTAGGGTCAGTATGACGTTGTAAAAGCATTCCCAACACAGTGGCATGGGAATGCGTACATGACAGATTATTTTAAGACTTGTAGCGCACCTGACGGGCACTGTTTAACGACGGCAACGATCTCTTCTTCTGTTGCCTGGGTGGTATCGATAACGAATTCTCCGGCCACAACCTTGAAAACATCGGGTAGTGCTTTAACACAAACACCGGCATGACTGCATTTGTTCTGATCCCACGTTACTTGCATAAAATATCTCCTTGACTTAATAGCGATTAAGCTTCAGCTGTGGTCGGGTCAATCATTGTTTTTATTTCGGAAATACGATTGGCAGGAAATCCGCCCTGTTCAGCATGGGCTTTTACGGTTGCTTCATCGGGTGCAATATAAACACAGTAGATTTTGTCGTCGGTTACATAGCTTTCTACCCACTGAATTTTTGGCCCCATATCCTTAAGAACACCGCATGATTTTTGCGATATGCCTTGGAGATCCTGTGCGGTTAATGCGCCTGCACCGGGAATTTCACGTTCGATAATATATTTTGGCATGGTAATGTCTCCTGGGTTAAATTAAAACGACTGGTCGTCTTGAAAAATTATAATAATATCAGGCTTTAAAAAAATCACCCAATAAATTTTCGCAGCATTGCTTAAGCGGTGTGGAGGATTGTTCAATTTTCATTCTTAATAAAGCGCCTTGCCACATATTAACCAATAAATCAGCCATTTCTTCTGCGGATTTGTCGGTTCTTACCGTCCCTTCTTGTTGTGCCTTAATTAAGCCGGTTTGTAATAAATCCCGGTAACGATGAACCGCCGTTTGCAAAGATGTTTTACAAAGCTCACTTGTATCACCAATTTCGCCCATTAAATTGCCTAATAAACAACCGCCTTTATAATCGGCTTTTTCCAATTCTGTAATCAGTGCATTAAAATAACACAGCAAAGCACTGAGGGCATCATGGTTAGGATTTTGTAAATGGCCGCTTAATTGATCTATGAAAGGATTTATATAATGCTGAATTGCTTCCGCAGCAAAGTTCTCTTTGCTGCCAAAATAGTTGTAGAAAGAGCCTTTGGGAATTTGCACGGCATCCAGAATTTCTTTCAGGCCTGTGCCGTGATAACCTTGCTGCATCAGCAAAGCCACCCCTTGTTTTAACAGGTTTTCTCGATTGGTTAGTTTTTTTGATGTTTTAGGCATAACTCAATGATATGACCGGTTGTCTTGTTTTGTCAAAAAATATTTGGATTTGATTGCACTAACTTTTATTACAGCCTGACGGAATCATCCAGGATTGGCTTTGCTTGTCATGTTTGGCATAATCAGCAACGGGTATTTTTTCACCGGTCAAATGCTCCAACTCATCAATGCTTACCAAATACTGATCCAAATGTTTTCTTGTAGCCTCTTGATTGTTAGGAACAATCCACGCAATCACTCGTTCATCTTGACCTGCGCCCCTGACAATGACCTTCCAAAAAGCATCGGGAGTTTTGACACCGTGCGATTCTACAAAATAATCATCTGCCGGGTTATTGCCCCAAATAACACCGCCTATGATTAATAACTCATCAATGTCCCGGTAACATTCAATGATTTCTTCCGTTTGCAACCAGGCTCCCCGGTTCATATTCGCAGCTTGGGGCAGAATATTGGTCATCGTGTTGGTGGCCTTAATGGCGGTTTCTGAGGTATCAAGGTGATTGGCAGGTACTTGATGACCCCTATCATATTCCATCCCGTAAGCCTTGGCGGTTTTTTGTTGGCATTCAGCCGGAACATTCGGATCAAGAAAAAAATTGTTATAGCGTTTGGCATTGCCATTATCACGTTGCGCAACATACTGAAATTTTATGGCTCCCCGTTGAGAACAGTCCAGCCAAACGGTGAAACCCAAATAATCGAGTTTAAGAATATCACCGGTTCGTAAAACCTCCATGTTACTTTGGGCAGTCGATGCGGCCTTAAAAGTGGTTTGAGACGTGACAGGACTGCTTTGTTGTTGCGGTTTGCCGCTGATATAACGGGAACAATCTTTTGTTGATTGGCTGTAACTGCCATCATTACAGACAAACTGAGAGCCGTTACAATGTGAAATACCTGCTTTTTTACCTGAACAGGGCGTACCTGACCAACAAGAGAAAGGCAGTAGCAGTAAAGTTAACACTATGATTTTATTCATATAATAAATAGATGATGAAGGTTGGAATGGCTATTAATAGTTACCGGATTTGAAGACGGCTAACAGACAGTCATGGCTTGCCATTTTTTTTATCCGGGCAAGGATAAAAAAGCACACAAGAAGCGGCAAGCAGCCAAAAAGCTGATAACAATACCAGATTTAGATATGGAAAAAAGAGAAAAATATAAAAGAATTGCTGGGCGTATAGCCAGCCAAGATTTACAAAGAAGAGATAAGTAGTCGTGAAGAGAGATTAAAATAGCAGAAATAAAAGCAGGCAGACAAGGCTGGCATCGGCAAGCGATGCAGACAAAGCAAAAAAAAACGGCGAAAGCCGTTATTTTTGTTACAGGAAGTTGTGTTGGATTGGAGTTCTGAATAAAAATTAAGCACTTTGTAGGGATTATCTACCCAATGCCTTTAAGTTAAGCGCCTCCAGGCAAGATAAACCGTTGGCTGAGCGAAGCCGAAGCCGGCAAAATCGCTTCGACTCCGCTCAGCGAACGGCTTAACTTTTCTACCCTTTAGCCAAAAAATAGGTGATATGCCCTATTGAGTAGGTGATATGCCGCACTAAAGGGGTGATAAATTAAACTGGCGGGTGGCTTGTAGCCTGATGTTGGAAGCATTAATGCCGAACAAACCAATCGTATTAAGCAATTAAAGTGCCAAATTTAGCGGCATTTTGTCGCGCGGCAATATGTCACATTTTCAAGACTTAATTAAGCCGTTAAACTCTTGCTCAACTTGTCGTTGTGCAGTAAACAACATCAGTTAACCATCCTTCCTCTCGATAATGCGAACTGCACAGTGGGTTCGCATTTTTTTTAACGGGGTTATTATGAAACGCAGACACACAACTATCGATTTTCGCCCGATCAATCATGCCGAACTCAGCAGAAAAACGGCAGTCCATGAAGCGGGTCATGCCGCTGCAATTTATCTCGGTAACAAACAAAAACAACTGCCACCAGTTTTTTTTCAGATTTTTATTAAAAAACTAAAGTATGACTTTCAACTCGCTGAATGTTTATGCCAATCGGGTGATGATTGTAATTATTGCTTTACTAAAATAGAGGGTGGTCGTTTGATTCACACCTTGCCATCCTCGGTTGAGGAAGCAATCTGTGATTTTTCTTTAACACAAAAACAGGCTTATCAAAGCGCTTTTGAAGCGGATATTATCAATTTACTCGCCGGCCCCTTGGCCGAGGCCAATTATATTGCCCTGCGTGATAATGAACTGATTAATTCCCGCTTGGTAAATTTTAATGCCCTGCATTATTATGGCGGCTCTGCTGATTTAGAAACCATCAACGACTATCTGGACTGTCTTGTTACCAGCCAGTCGGGTCGGGAAAAAAAACTGGCTGAGTTATTCTTGACCGCCTTCAATTTTATAAACGATAGATTGAATTGGCAGGCCATTACGGCCTTGGCGGATTACATTTTAGCAGACAGTAAAAATATCATAGACTGTGAAGAAATAATGGCCGTACTTGATGATCACTATTTTATACACAGAAAACACACCTGGCGCTAACGATCAGCGTTAGACGTATTCTCGCGCACCAAACAATGCGGTGCCAATCCGGACAATAGTCGCGCCTTCTGCAATCGCGGCGTTTAAATCGCCACTCATCCCAAACGAGTAGGTATCCAGTTCGGGATTGTTCAATTTTGCAACCGCCTCATAAAGTGTTTTATAAGGTTGGCGTTGCAAGTCAAAATCCTCTTCAGGCATGGGAACCGCCATCACACCACGCAACCTTATGTTAGGCAATGCCGCCACAAGTTCGCACAGTGGCGGCAATTCATTCAGGGCAATGCCTGACTTGCTTTGTTCGCCGCTGATATTAACTTGCAGACAGATATTTAATGGCGGTAAGCTGGCAGGGCGTTGTTCGCTAAGACGTTTGGCAATCTTGAAGCTATCAACACTGTGTACCCAGTCAAAATGCAGGGCAAGTGCTTTGGTTTTATTGGATTGTACCGGCCCAATGAAATGCCAGGTTATGTTGTATGCGCCCAGTTCCTGTTGTTTTTTTAGCGCTTCTTGGGAATAATTTTCGCCAAAGTGGCGTTGTCCCGCTTGATAAGCCGCTGCAATATCTTTTGCAGTTTTGGTTTTGCTCACCGCCAGTAATAGAACCGATCCCGGTTTACGGTGGTAAGCCACTTCAGCTTGTCTGATTTGCGCAAGTATAAGGTTAAGTCTGGTATTCATCATGGTCATCAAGAAATAATTAAAACGTCATTAAACAGTATCGCTTCAAAAAAGCAAAGAATTGCGCTAGAGTGTAAAAATTTAATTGTTTTTATTGACTATTTTACCCGGAAATTTTATGGATATTACAGAGTTACTGGCTTTTTCAGTTAAAAATAAAGCATCGGATTTACATTTATCCGCTGGACTGCCTCCCATGATCCGGGTTGATGGTGATATAAAACGAATTAACATGCCTGCACTGGATCATAAAACGGTGCATGCCTTGATTTATGACATCATGAATGACAAGCAGCGGCGTGATTATGAAGAATTTTTAGAAACCGATTTTTCGTTTGAGCTACCCGGAATTGCTCGTTTTCGTGTTAATGCCTTTAATCAGCAGCGTGGGGCGGCGGGTGTTTTTAGAACAATTCCCTCAAAGGTGTTATCTCTGGAAGAGTTGAATGCACCCAAGTTTTTTGAAGAATTGACACGAAAGCCGCGTGGCATGATTTTAGTCACGGGGCCTACGGGTTCCGGTAAATCGACTACATTAGCAGCGATGATTAATCATATTAATTGCAATGATTTCGCCCATATACTGACCATTGAAGACCCCATCGAATTTGTTCATGAAAGCCAAAAATGCTTAATTAATCAGCGCGAAGTGCATCGTGATACGCATGGTTTTAATGAAGCGTTACGCTCGGCACTGCGTGAAGATCCCGATATTATTATGGTGGGTGAAATGCGTGATTTGGAAACCATCCGCCTGGCACTGACTGCGGCGGAAACGGGTCACCTTGTTTTTGGTACGCTGCATACGACCTCTGCGGCAAAAACTATCGACCGTATTATTGATGTCTTTCCGGCCGCAGAAAAAGACATGATTCGGTCTATGCTGTCTGAATCATTACAGGGTGTCATTTCGCAAACACTCATGAAAAAGACGGGCGGTGGCCGCGTTGCCGCACATGAGATTATGGTAGGCACATCGGCGATCAGAAACCTGATTCGGGAAGCCAAGGTGGCACAAATGTATTCCGCCATTCAAACCGGGCGTAAAGATGGTATGCAAACACTGGATCAGAACCTGAGGGAACTGGTTGATAAAGGCTTGGTGACTTCAAAAGAAGCCATGATTAAAGCCGTTAATAAAGATGGATTTCGTTAAGGAAACAGGATGAATTTTAATACATTATTTATATTAATGGCTCAAAAAAAAGCCTCTGATTTATTTATAACAGCAGGACGCGCACCCACTATCAAAGTTGATAACGCGCTTATCGAGACGTCCAAAATACCACTGACAGCCGAACAGTCTTTGGAAGCGGTGCTGAGTCTTATGAATCAGCGGCAAAAAGACGAGTTTGAAAATACCAAAGAATGCCAATTTGCTATTGGTGTGCCGGAATTTGGTCGGTACCGGGTTAGCGCTTTTACCCAGCGAGATTCTGCCGGCATGGTTATGCGCAGGATTGAAAACGAAATACCCGATGCCGACTCTTTGTTTTTGCCGCCTATTTTAAAAGAAATGATTATGGAAAAGCGTGGCCTCATTCTTTTTGTGGGCGCTACGGGTACCGGTAAATCAACGTCCTTGGCGGCTTTAATCAAACATCGCAATCAGAACAGTAACGGTCATATTATTACTATTGAAGATCCGATAGAGTTTCAGCACCCGCATCTGGGTTGCATTATTACCCAACGCGAAGTAGGCATTGATACAGAATCTTATGAGGTGGCTTTAAAAAATACGCTGCGGCAGGCACCTGACGTGATTTTGATTGGTGAAATCAGGACGCGGGAAACCATGCAGAATGCCATTACGTTTGCTGAAACCGGACATTTATGTCTGTCTACACTGCATGCCAATAATGCCAATCAGGCCTTGGACCGGATTTTACATTTCTTTCCTGACGAAATGCACAGTCAGTTATTGATGGATTTGTCACTAAACCTGAAAGGAATTGTTGCTCAACAACTGATTAAGCGCTCTGACGGTAAAGGTCGTTATCCGGCCGTTGAAATATTGATTAATACGCCTTTGGTTAAGGATTATATCCGTAAAGGCGAGATTGAAAAGCTCAAAGAGTTAATGAAAAATTCACGCGAACAAGGTATGCAGACTTTTGACCATGCATTGTATGACTTGTATACGGCTGGAAAAATCGGTTACGAAGATGCCTTAAATTCAGCTGACTCAAGAAACGAGGTTCGTTTAATGATCAAATTGAGCGCTGGAAACATAGCAGCTTTTGAAGAAGATGACTCGCTGTTATCAGAAATGGATCAGGACAAAAGTTTCTCTGACAACATCTTTAAAAAGCCCACGGGAAGCTAAAGTGCTTGTAACCAATAAACCGCCACAGATTCACGGATTATAAACAGATTAAATAGGTGAATCTGTTGCAACTTTTGGAGCTATTAAGTTAAGCCTTGCGGCTTGTCCCGGCTTACGTGGACAGTCTTTTATGTAACAATATCAGTGTCTTGTAGGGGCAATCCCTTGCGGTTGCCCTGCTAACATCTTGGCATTAAAGGGCAGGCGTAAAGCCTACAAAAAAATGTCCCTCCTTAGTGGGTAGCCATTTTTTAGACACCATACGCATCAACTTAAAGATATTAACCCTCGGTTCGCTCATTTTTTTTAAAGTTCAATAGATTTATTTGGTTACAATGGGCTGGTGTGTTGTTTTTTAGCAAATTAGCCAAAAATAATCTTTAATAATTATATTGTTATAAAAATGAGCGAACCGAGGGTATTAATTCACCACGAAGACACGAAGTTCACGAAGAAAAACCAAAGAAAAATCTTCGTGTTCTTCGTGTCTTCGTGGTGAAATGTCTTAAGTTGATGTCTATGGGTAGCCGTTTTTTAGACACGAGCATTGTTTTAGCTATTATTGTCATGACAATGTCGGGCGATTGTGCTATTGTTTTATAGGTATTGGAGAAATTATGACTACTCGAACAAACCGCACAACCAAACTTGACCTACGTTTATCGCAGGATGCAAAGCAAACTCTGAGCGCGGCTGCCCAAGCGGCACATTGCTCTGTCAGCCAGTT
>JBAXTQ010000189.1:0-7565 GCA_037130115.1 Methylococcaceae bacterium | reverse complement strand
TGGAGTAGTTTGCCATAATTTCATGAACTGGGTGTAAAATTGAGCGAACGGTGAGCAGTAAAGTGACCTTAACCGTAAAGGATAAAACTTTTATCCCGGTGGAAAAACATTTTCCACCGGGTATTTTATCATTATTTTTAGCTATATGTTTGTCTATTTTTAGCTATATTTTTAACTACTTAGTAGTAGCTCTTAAGACGGGACAGATAACTTTCTGGGAGCGCCGAGCCCCAGCTCGGCACCGGATAGTCAAGCCGATTACTGACGGTTGGTGACTACGCCAAGCTGGGGCTCAGCACTCCCGGAATCAATAGGTCGGTTTTTTTATCTGTTCCGGTTTAAATTGATAACCGGTTTTTCTTCGTGAACTTCGTGTCTTCGTGGTGAATTAATATCTTTAAATTGATGCGTAGGGGCAGAAAATTTTCTGCCCCCTACGGCTTTTTTAAATAAAAATGGGCTGTTATGTTTTTTATAAACAACCCTTCATCGCGACGCCGATATCAGTCGGTGACACACAGACTTCAATGCCGGCAGCTTTTAGTGCGGCAATTTTTCCTTTTGCAGTGCCTTTGCCGCCCGTTACAATAGCACCGGCATGACCCATGCGTTTTCCGGCCGGTGCGGTTTGTCCTGCGATATAAGCGACGACGGGTTTAGTCACATAAGCTTTAATGTATTCAGCGGCATCTTCTTCTTCGCTACCGCCGATTTCGCCGACCATAACGATACCTTTGGTTTGATCATCGGCCTGAAAACGGCTGAGCACATCGACAAAGTTCATGCCATGAATCGGATCGCCGCCGATACCTACGCAGGTGCTTTGTCCCAAGCCTTGTGCCGTGGTTTGATGGACGGATTCGTAGGTTAAGGTGCCTGAGCGTGACACAATGCCGATTGATCCAGGCAAGTGAATCTTACCCGGCATAATGCCAATTTTGCATTCGCCAGGGGTTATGATGCCTGGACAGTTGGGGCCGATTAATAAGGCACCTGTGCCTGCCATTGCGGCTTTGACGCGCAACATTTGTAAAATCGGAATACCTTCGGTGATGCAGACGATTAATTTGATACCGGCATCAACGGCTTCCAAAATGGCATCAGCTGCGTAAAAAGGCGGTACATAAATCACACTGGCTGTAGCACCGGTGGTGTTAACGGCATCTTGCACGGTATTAAAAACGGGTAATCCCAAATGGTTTTCGCCGCCACGTTCGGGAGTCACGCCGCCGACTAATCGGGTTCCGTAGTCCAAGGCTTGTTGAGAATGAAACGTGCCTTGTTTGCCGGTAAAGCCTTGGCAGATAACTTTAGTGTCTTTATTAATTAAAATGCTCATGCGGCCTCCACTAAAGCAACGACTTGTTCTGCAGCGTGTGCCAAATCATCAGCTGCGTAAATATTATGACCGGTGTTACTCAGCAAAGCCCTGCCTTCTTCGACATTCGTGCCTTCCAGACGTACCACCACGGGTACGGTAACGTGAATCTGTTCTATGGCGGCTAAAATACCTGCTGCGATAACGTCACACTGGACGATACCACCAAAAATATTTACCAACACGGCTTTCACACTTTTATCCGATAGAATCAGTTTGAATGCTTCACAGACTTTTTCAACATTGGTGCCACCGCCTACATCAAGAAAGTTTGCGGGCTGGCCACCTTTTAATTTAACCAGATCCATTGTGGCCATTGCCAGTCCGGCGCCGTTGACCATGCAGCCTATATTACCTTCCAGGGTAATGTAATTGAGCCCAAATTGCTGGGCATGGTTTTCTTTGTCATCTTCTTGGGAAGGGTCTTTCATCGCCAAAATATCGGGATGAATGGCTACCGCATTATCATCAAAGTTGATTTTAGCGTCCAAGGCCAATAAGTCGCCGTTGTGGGTTTCTATTAACGGGTTAATTTCAATTTGGCTGGCATCTTTTGCCAAAAACAAGTCATACATACCTTGCATTATTTTTTCCAGGGCTTTGACTTGCGAGCCTTTAAGTCCAAGCGTGTAGGCTACTTTTCGACATTGATAGCCTTGCAATCCCGCAGCCGGATGAACCTGTACCGAGATAATTTGTTCAGGCGCTTCATGGGCAACCGTTTCTATATCCATGCCGCCCGCCGCCGAGGCGATAAAGATGACGCGCTCACTGGCTCTATCAACCAATATGCTCAGATATAATTCACGTTTAATGGGGTACATTTTCTCGATCAACAGCGAGTTGACGGGTAATCCTGCGCTATCGGTTTGAATGGTAACCAACCGTTTGCCCAACATATCGCGGCTAAATTCGACGACTTCAGTCAGATTTTTAGCCAGCTTTACACCGCCGACTTTACCTCGGCCACCCGCATGTACCTGAGCCTTAACCACCCAACCCTCACCGCCTAATTCTTTGGCAACCTGCTCGGCACTCTCCGGTGATATCGCCGGCTTTCCATCGGGGACAGGTATTCCGTAAATTTGAAACAACTGTTTGGCCTGATACTCATGAATATTCATTAATTAATTACTCCTGATTGACCGGTAAAGTCCGGCGAGCTGTGTCTTATGTTTTCGCATCGATGTCATGTTTTTTTAATCGCCCTCCCGCAGCGAAACAAGCGGGAGGCTTTTCTTCTGGGCTATCTAATCTTTAAGGCTTATATTTTTCAATGGCTTCAAGTTTAATCACGGCATCTTTTATAGTGGCTTCAATTGCGCTATCCAGCTCATTATTTTTGTACACTTTTTCAAGCAGCCCTTCGGTAACCAAGGCGTCTTTTATCCAGCGTTTGGTAAAGCGATAGTTATTATAGGTAGTGGCTATTTCTCCCGTCTTTGGGTCTCGTAAACCTTTTTTGACGGTATTTTTTGTTGTAGTTGTAGACGCGGTTTTTTTAATGGGTGCCGGTTTTTTAATTTTGGCAGCTATCTTGGGCACTGGCGCGGGTTGTTCAATAACCACTTTGGGTGCTTCAGGTTTTACCTTGGGTTCTGGTGATGGCTTAGGCGTTGCTTTTTGTTCATTTACCGTTGAATAAACAACATAGGCAACAAAAATAACAGTAAATATAAACAACACTTCAAACATAACCGCTCTCCACTCCTTAAATTGATTTTTATTATCACCGCCCCAAGAAATCTATAGGGTCAGCTAATTAAATCGCTAACTATCGAATATACCAGAAGCCAACGCTCTAGTTAAGCCCTAAATCCGAATTAACGCTTAATAATAGGGTATTTTGCTTAAATATCCGTAATTCCTCAGTAAATTTCGTCTTTTTGATGAAGTCCTGGAAGTGCTTGTATATTTTACAAATGGGAATCATTTGCATTTAAGCCGCTATCAGGCTAGAATTAATTAACTGAAAAATATGAGGATGCGTGAATGAAGAATAATAACAAACCATTAGTAAAAGAAGCGCTACTGGCTGCACTGATCGTTTTAAGTGCGCCGGTTAGTGCTTTGGATAAGCCGAAAACGATGGAAGATATGTGGAAAATTATCGAGGCACAGCAAAAGCAAATTGACGAGATGAAAGCCGGTATGGCGGCAGCAGAAAACAAAGCTGTTGCCGCTAATGTGCAAACTCCGGAGAACAAAGTCTCAGTCAGCAATACGCAAAATCCGGAGACTAAAGTTGCCGTCAGTAATGTAAAGAATCTGGAGCGAAAAACCGATATCCTAAGTCAGGAAGTTGAGAAATTGCGTACCAATCTGGCTATTCCAGAGGAAAAACAGCTTAAAAGTGCTTATGGCTTGGGGCCGGCTGCATCGAAGGTTTATCAGGTAGGCAAAGGTTTGTCTATCGGCGGTTATGGTGAGGCTTTTTATCAGGATGTTGTTAGTGATAACAATAATGACGCAAAGTCCACGGCCGATCTTGAACGTATGGTTTTGTATGTAGGTTATAAATTTACCGACAAGATTCTTTTTAACAGTGAAGTTGAATTTGAGCACGGCTCTACTGAGCGAAACGGCGCGGTTTCAGTGGAATTTGCCGCGCTGGATTTTTTCATTAATCCAATGGCTAATGTTCGGGCGGGTATGGTGCTTATGCCAATGGGCTTTCTAAACCAGATTCATGAGCCGCCATTTTACTTTGGTAACCATCGTCCTGAAGTAGAGCAAAAAATCATTCCATCTACCTGGAATGAGGTGGGTGTCGGGCTATTTGGCGCTATAACCCCTAATTTGACTTATACGACTTACGTCGTTAATGGAATGAATGCCAAGAATTTCGATTCCAACGGAATACGTAATGGTCGACAAGGCGGCAGTCAGGCATTGGCCCAAAATTTGGGTTATGTTGCGCGTATGGATTATGTGCCTGATGCGTTACCTGGCGTTACTGTGGGCGGTTCCGCTTATGTTGGCAATTCAGGGCAGGATCAGGACTATGCGGGACAAAAGCCCGATGTTCTTACGCAACTCTATGAGTCACATGTGCAATGGAAATATCGGGGGCTGGAATTTCGTACCTTGGGTTCATGGGGTTTTGTCAATAATGCAGACGTACTTAGTCTAGCAGCTAAGGCTAATCCGGTTACAGGAGAAGGAGTCATCGGTTCACAAAATTACGGCTGGTATTCAGAGGTTGGTTATGATGTATTGCCGCTGATGTTTAGGGATACGCCACAATATCTTGCGCCTTTTGTCCGTTATGAAAAACTGAATACTATTGCCAAAGCACCCACAGGTTTTACGGGTGACCCCACCAAAGATCAGCAGATTTTTCAGGTAGGTCTCCAATACAAACCTATTCCACAAGTTGTAATTAAGGCCGATTACCGAAATTTTGTTGCCAAACAAGGCGCTCTGCCGGATGATTTTAATTTGGGATTTGGTTTTATTTTCTAGTGCCAAGGTATTTTCCGGTTCCTATAGTATGATATTAACCAACCTGACATTTACACAGTAAACAACTGATAAATTAAGTTGTTTATGGCTCTTGCCGCCAGCCAAAATTTCAATCCGGCTGGCGGTTTTGTTTTTGGCTAATATACACAACGCAATCAAAGCTTGATGCTCTGATTTAATGGATACGCACGATGAAAATAATTAAGCTTATGTTTTACGGGTTACTGTTGACCGCAGTAACCCCGGGTTTTGCGACTATTTTTTACAGTAAAAATGAGGCGATGGAATTGGCGTTTGGCGCAGGTACGCAAATTGAGCAGTTATCGTTATTTCCTGACGAGAACCAGACTGCCAAAATTCAGCAAGACTCAAAAGTTAAATTGGAATCCGGCATGTTTACTTTCTATGTCGGAAAAAAACAAGACAAGATACTGGGTTATGCCGCCATTGAAACCAGTACGGTCAGAACCAAGCCGGAAACGTTGATGATTGTATTAACGCCTGATGGTGAGCTAAGCAAGGTTTTAACGCTTGCTTTTCATGAACCCCCCGAATACCAACCTGCTCAAGGCTGGTATGAAAAGCTCTATATGCGCCCGCTTGCCGATATGGCTTTTAATAAGGGCGTGGACGGTATCAGTGGTGCAACCCTCAGTACACGGTCAGCTCTTGATAGTATTCGTAAAGTGATGGTTTTATATCAGGTTATGATAAAAAATAAGGATCAAGAATAATGCGTTATTTTGTTACCGGCGAACAACAGCGCAAATCCCTGCTTAACGCGTTGGTATTAATGTTTCTGGGTTATATCGCGTTGTTGTGGCTTAGTAATGGCATGATGTATTTTCATCACATGGATTTAACGCCTGACTCTGTCATTGCTTACTATCTGGGTTCTGAAGAACAATTTACCCAACCCCGGAGTTATCAGGGAATGCTGGAAGTTTCGCATTTTCATCTGTTTTCCATGGGTATGTTAATAGTGACACTCACGCATTTAATGCTGATGACTGACTTTTCTGTGCGATTAAAGATAGGGTTAAGTAGTTTAACTTACCTTTCAGCATTAGCCGATGAAGCTGGTGGCTGGCTGGTTCGGTTCGTTAATCCGCTATTCGCGTATTTTAAAATTGCCGCTTTTTTGTTGCTGGAATTTTCATTGGCCGCCTTGTTAATTGTTGTTATCACATCGCTGATACGTGCCCGAGTTCAGATGCGGCAAGGCAGTTCGCACTGATATTTTTTGCGGTATGGGCTTTAGCCGCGACAATTTCGGTTAAAGCCCTGGATAACAAGATTCAAACGACTGCGTTTACAAGTAGCTGGCAGTCGATAATATTTTCAGTACGGGAATAGTAGGCCGGAATAAGACCACCCAAGCCTGTCCTGAGCTTGTCGAAGGGCGTAGCGCGTGGTGGCGTTTCCGGCACTCTCGTACAGCTATAATCGCGACGTGGGCGTCGCTCCCACTGTGGGAGCGATGCCTACGTCGCGACTGACGAAAATATTTTGATTTATCCGGGATTACCTCAGTCAAGCTAAAAGAAGTGGAACAACGAGTTTCAGTAGGGGTAATAGTATCTGCCCCAGTAATAGGGGTAATAACCATAGTATCCATAATAAGGGTAGCCGTAACCATAACCGCCGTAACCGTAATAATTGTCGGGTACATAAGGCGGCCACAGATGCATGACAGTAGCTGAAATCAGTGGCATACGGAGCATTTTGTTACCCACTGAGCGTTGAAGGTCGCCCTTAAGCGTTCCTGCAACGGTAATTTCGGTATCTTTTTTATAAACGGCCGGATCAAGAAACTCGGCACTTTTAAAAAGGAAGCGCCCTTGGTTGGGTTTATCTAATCGTGGGCGGCCATAATTGTTAAGGGGATAATACAGTACTTGAACCAGACTGAAGTTTTGTTCGTTTTCTACATTGACTATAATACCGCCCCAGCGCACCGGCGCTTCTTTAAAATGGGCAATATCTTGAGTTGCCTGACTATACGAAATGTCGTAGAGAGGCGGATCTTCAATGGCAGGTGGCAGATTTGAGCAAGCGCTCAATAACGAAATACAGATAGCTAATAAATGGCGTTTCATAATACTTTCCTATATAAAATATACTATTGCAGTAAGGGTTGTTATAGGTTCATATTCCTGACTTTGACCGCTTATTATTCTTTGTTCAGGGCACGCATAAGCAGGTTGAAGTCATGGATTTTTGAGACAATATTTCTAATATTGATTCCGGCATTTAAAAAATATTTGTAGAAATCAGGATTGTTGTCACAAAAATATTTTTTCACACGAAGAAAAAAGCTTTGTATTCTTCGTGGTGAAATTTTTTTACTTTTTTAGCAAAGCAGTCAGTCAGTATGGATGCAACGCAATAAGGCAACTTGCAATAATAAGTCCCCAATTTATAGTCGTAGGGTGCGCATCGCGCACCTAAAACCGCATCCACTAAACGATTTTGTTGCACCACAATCTATTGTTTTTTTCTACCTGTAGCGTATTCTCTGGCATGGTTGTGGTGCGCGATGCGCACCCTACTCAGCTAAACGGTAGTGTTGCGAAACTTGGCGTGTGTTATTTATTGCGAGTTACCTAAGGAGCTTCGTTGTCGATGGGTAACTGTGGCTATACCAGTAAATTAACCAATATCTGTTCATAGATATTAGTTAAAATCGCCAAGTCTTCTACCGCCATATTTTCGTTAATTT
>JBAXTQ010000188.1:0-7680 GCA_037130115.1 Methylococcaceae bacterium | reverse complement strand
GTCTATTGATTCCGGGAGCGCTGAGCCCCAGCTCGGCGTAGTCACCAATAGTTAGTAATCGGTTTGACTATCCCGTGCCGAGCTGGGGCTCGGCGTTCCCGGAAAGTTATCTGTCCCGGCTTAAGTGGGTAGCCGTATTTTTTGTTACATCCCTGTAAATTAGCTGTAGTTATTCAGTTCCCCTCTTTGACAAAGAGGGGTTAGGAGAGATTTTATTAGATAAATCCCCCTCAATCTCCCTTTTTCAAAGGGGGAAGTGAATATTTACAATTAGCCTCCTGTTCAACCTGTTTGAGCAACAATCTACCGCACTTCAAAATCAGGCTGCTTGGTTCTCCCTGATGTTGGGAAGATTAAACGATGCCTGTTTAAAAACCAAATTTTGAAGTGCCATTTCTTTAAACTCAAAAAGCGGACTGATGCCCGCTTAATTAAAACTTGGACAAACAAGCACAACAATCCGTGTCTTGTTTGCCCAATGGCAACAGCGTTAAGCTATTACCTGGCGACGAATTACGCGCTTTTTTTACGACGGTTTAAACCCAACACGCCCATCATGCCGGTCAAAAACAACCAGACAGCACCAGGTACAGGCACGGCTGCAACTGAAGAGAAAGTAATGTTACCGTTACCGGCTAAACGCAGACCTTGATAAAGTTGTTGTTGCGTTGCAGTGCCGGTGCCTTTCAAAAAGTCAGCTACCGTATCGCCGGCAACAGAGCCACCATTTGTGGCTTGAGCCAGGCCAAGCAAATTGGAGTAAGCAGATGCATCATCACCACCGATAAAGATAGAGTAAGTACCGGCAGCTAATTGACCAGAATAAGACACCTCATTAGTACCAACAGCATGTGCACCATTACCTATGTAGTTCCAAACGTTGACTTGACCGTCATCATTGGCAATGGACCAGTTGCCGTCAGCATTGTAAACACCCCAGTTATCACCAGTTTCAGGTGAGCCTTTGGCAAGTGAAACTAAATCATTGATTTTAGCAAAGGGAGACCACGACGCATAACCTTCATTACCTGCCAACCAGGTTTGTAATGAAGCTGGCATGGCATTGTACGCATTTTGAGTACCAACAACTGTATTACCACCGGCCGCCGTAATTGCAGTCTTGACCGCCGCATCACCCGCACCATCGTGCTCGCTAGTATAGACACCGTTACCGTTCGCTTCTTTAAACAATGAAAAAGAAGGCGCTAATCTTGCAGCAGTCAAGCCATTCAAGTAAGCATTGGCATTGCCACCAACAACTGTATTAGCCAGGCCTCTGATAGTAAAGTTGACATTAGACAGACCTGTCAACGTAAAGGTACGGGCACGGGTATTGTGAGTATCACCTGTGTAGCTGGCTTGTAAGCCGCCCACTTGGCCAATGTTACTGGTTGCAGTAAATGTTGTGGTAGCGCCGCTGGCCAAAGCCAAGTCAGTACCATAACCAATGTGAGCCATTGCTTGGCCAGAAGCCAGGCCGATTGCCAAAATAGACGCTTTTAATACTAATTTTTTCATTTTTTTTCCATTAGGTTTAAGTTTATTGTAATCATCAGCCTGGGAGAGAGTGGCTACCCTGGATGATGTTGTTATAACCCGGTAGTCTTAACTTAAAAAACACAACGCCTTGTTGTTTAAGTAAATACTGTCCGGATTTGCTCCCCTCCCCATAAAAAGCAAGATTGCCTGGTTTGGCTATCCTGGCCTTAACCTCCTGTTATTCCCTTTATTAATTCCCTTGTTTTTGTTTTCCGGTTTTCAGTGGGTGCAACTTTTCGCAATGACGGCATCGCTCCCACGACACCATCAATCCGTATTTAAACCTTGCGCTTTCTGCGACTTGCCGCAAATCCGGCTACGGCACTGCCAAACAACCAAACGGTGGCTGGAAGCGGTACCGGACTGGCACTAAACGCAACCGTGCCACTCAGGCCGGTGATATTGGTGTTTACATTAAACGCCGTACCGCCGGCCGCTGCGATGGTGTAAAAACCGGCAGGCAAGTAATAATCAGTTAAAGACACCGAATTGCCGCCGGTAGGGCCTGCATGTGCTATGTATTCAGCCACGCTCCAGTCATCGCTCTCGTTAGCCATGCTCCAAGAGTGCAAAGCATCAAATTGGCCTTTGTAAGTTACATTGGCGGTATCTCTAAAAGCAGAGACATGACCCATATAATCAGTGGTCACACCATCGTCAACCGGCGAAGCATCCTTAACAACATGAGCTGTAGGCTTTAAGACAAAATGTCCAGGATTGAGCGGATCAACGGAAGTATCATCATGCGCTTCATCAGAGAAAAAACCGTTATACAAACTAAAGGCCGGATTTAATAGCCCGGAATGAGTGGGATCGCTAAAACTAATGGACACATTAGACGCTTGGGTTAGCGTGAATTTAAAAAAATCTCCGCCCGCCAGATTGTGGCTATCGCCCAAAGTGGCTGTCGTACCTTCATACCAACCATAATTGGAAAAAGAACCGCTATTGACGCCGCCCGGTGACATCACTGAATCGCTTAAGTCCACATAACTCACATGCGCAGCCGCCGGATTGGCAAGTCCCATTAACAGGATTGCCGCAGTATTTATGCTTAGCGCTGCCCATAAACCGCGTTTTTTTGTTGGCTGAATCGCCTCTTGTTTTGTATAAGTCATATCCACACCTTTAAAATTATTATTAGAAACATCTATCCAGCATTCAAGCGTGCTCTTGCGCCCATTAACAGCGTTTATTAAAGCAAGCATAGTGCCAACACCCCCTCGCCTCGCCTAATCGGCATTTAGAGTGAGTAAGCGAAGACTGACTTTATTAAACTATGTTATTTAACGCACCCAGTGTGTCATATCACACACTTTGTAAAATAGTAACGGGGTTTTAAGTAAGAGCCGCCTCCCCAATATCATTAAGTCAAGCCGTTGGCTGTCTCCCGATTTACCCATAAAAAAAAGGCAAACAAGACAGAGGCCTATCTTGTTTACCCAGTAAAAGAACAGTGGTTAAACTGTTTGGAGAGGCTGGCGGCAGCTAAAAAACGCCAGCAAATGGGGTTTTTTACATAGCCATTGAACGGCTTTTACGACGATTTAAGCCCAATACACCCATCATGCCGGTCAGGAACATCCAAACCGCAGCAGGGACTGGGACAGCAGCTACGCTGACAGCGCTAAAGGTTAATTGGCCGTGGAGATTGGTTTGGCCAAAGCTCTGAAGTGTTCCGCCCGTGAGAGAGTTAGGATCAAGAAAACCACCCGCCGCCAAAGTTGCGCCCAAAGCACCCGAGGCAGCGATGGTGTAATTTCCGGCACCCAAGGTAATGGCAAGCGTTTCCAAGGTATCACTGGCTTTATCGCTATATCCCGCAGCAGAGCCGGCATTGCCATTAACCGCTTGAATAAACGCTACGTTACTCCAGTTTCCGGAAACATTGGCTTGACCCCAGTTAGCCAGAGCATTGAACTGGCCAACATAAGTGCCCGGATTTCCGGTTCCTGCATTAGTTTTACGATACGAAGAAGTAATGCCTTGAACGTCTGCGGGTGCGGTTAAGCCGTCAAGAGCATCCTGAACCTTGGTGACAGGGCCGTTTTTTGGATTCAATTTCTCGTTAGCATCATCATGACTCTGATATTGCAGAAGGCCACTATACAATGTGAAGCCATTGTCAAAAAAGTTACCCGCGCCATCATCAACGTTCCAACTGATATTAACATTGGAAGCTTCAGACAAACGGAAGTTGAACATACCCACCTTGTGGCTATCACCCAAAGTAGTTTTGGTGCCATTGCCCCATCCGAAGTCGGTCACATCATTAACGTTGACGGTTGCGCTACTGTAAGTCGGCGTATAAGTGACACCGGTGAAACTGCCCACGCCGGTATAGGATTGGTTGGTTGTATTCCATTGGCTTTGGTTACTTAAAGCCAAATCTTGTTGTGACGATATAGCACCAAGACCATTGGCCGTAATACCACCCAAAGCCACAACACCGGCAGGCGTGGAGCCATATTGTGCGGTAGAAGCCGTTTTACCCGCAGCCGTCAAATCATTGATTTGAGCGCCTTGGTTAAGATCGTAATACTCAACATGCGCCAGTGCTTGTTGGCTTAAGCCTAACAAGGCAACGGTGACGCCGAGTGCCGCTTTTTTCTTAAAGCCATGTCCTGCGCGTGCAGAAACAGCCGTTTGATGTTTATAAGTCATGTAGATACCTTAAAATAGTAAAAAAGTCACAGCCCTTTTAACAGGGCAACCTCTATAAATTAAACACAGTAAAACCAACACTTGCTTAATTTGTGGGAGCGGCTTTAGCCGCGAATAGTGCAGCTAAAGCCGCTCCCACAAAAAGGCAAATACTTAAATTAACTCATTGCTAAAACGGCAAGTGCTCAACACGACTTATCCCGCTTGCTGAACAAGGCAATAAAGCAACTGTTTAATACTAAAGCAATTACCAAGCCAACCATTAAAGCCCTTGTAATTAAAGGCTTATTTGATTACAGGGCTCTTTTAATTTAATTAAACTATGTTATTTAACACATTTAATAGGTGATATGACCTAATTTTTCCGGAGCCTTGAAAGAAGCTGCCCGAATTTCTTAAATTCCTATCGTTCCCACGCGATTGCATCACTGCCCACAGTTAAGCATCGTAACAATATAATTCTGCGACAGGAGTAAAACAGGTTTAGCTGTTTACAGGCAACAGCTGAAGCGGTTGCACTCCAATGTCATTAAGTTAAGCCGTTCGCTGAGCGGAGTCGAAGCGATTTTGCCGGCTTGGGCTCCGCTCAGCCAACGGTTTATCTTCCCAAGAGACGCTTAACTATGGCAGTGGTGCGGACGCGTGGGAACCCGTTGTAAGCCCTTAGCGAATCGTAAAACTTTGCGTTTTCACAGCGGCGGCATTGTAAGTCGCATTACCGGCTTGACTGGCCTTAATAGTGCAGGCACCTGCGATAATACCTTTGACTGTTCTGCCGGTAATTGTACAAACAGTGGGGGTTCTTGAAGCAAAAGTCACCGCCAAGGCTGATGTTGCGGTCGCAGTGACAACACCGGTTTTGCCTACGGTAATTTTCGGTGCGGCACCAAAAGTTATGGTTTGGATCTTGCCGATAGTGATGGTTTTTGTTGCCTGGAGCGCTTTGTTATAACGGGCGTTGCCTGCTTGATTGGCATTAATAGTACAGGTGCCAGCGGCAATACCTTTGACAGTGCTGCCGGTAACGGTACAGATACCGGTTGTGGCAGAGCTAAAACTCAACAGAAGGCCTGAAGTGGAGGTTGCAGGAATATTGCTGACTCCTCCTATAGCCAGATTTGCCGGCATAGTACCGAATGTTATAACTTGCCCACTCTTACCGATAGTGATGGTTTTTGTTACCTGAGGCGCTTTGTTATAACTGGCGTTGCCTGCCTGATTGGCGGCAATGGTGCAGGTGCCGACCACTTTGCCGGTGACGGTAGCGCCACTGATAGTACATATAGTGGGTGTGCTTGAAGTAAAAGTCACAGCAAGACCGGAAGTGGCAGTAGCGCTTACAACCGTGGTTTTACCAGCGGTTAATGTGGCGGGTAAAAGGCTGATTGCGCTAATGGTTTGATTCTTCTTTGCCGCTTTAGCGGTAAAGATTAATTGGCCGTGGAGATTGGTTGCGCCAAAAGAATCTACCGAACCTAAAGTACCTGCGCTTGCGTTAGCTATTGCGCCCAGAGCCCCTGAGGCAGCGATGGTGTAATTTCCGGGCTCCAATGTAAGGGTCAGTGTTTCCTTATAATTATTGGCAATGGAGCCATACCCGGCTAAAGAAGCTGTATTTTTATTAACGGAGGCAAGATAAAACACGTTGCTCCAATTCCCGGAGACGTTGGCTTGACCCCAGTTAGCCAACGCATTGAACTGGCCGACATAAGTACCGGGGTTTCCGGCTCCTGCAGTTTGGCGATACGAAGAAGCAATACCCTGCACATCCATCGGCGCAGTTAGTCCGTCCAAAGTATCTTGTACTTTTGCAAACGGTGGAGCGGACGCTTTTGGATTCAGTTTTTCATTGGCATCGTCATGACCCTGGTAGGGCAAAAACCCTCTATAGAGCGTAAAGGCACTGTCGTAATAGTTTCCAGCACCATCATCAACATTCCAACTGATAGTAACAGTGGACGCCTGAGACAGGCGGAAGTTGAACATATCCACCTTGTGACTATCGCCTAAAAGGGCCTTGGTGCCAGCACCCCAGCCAAAGTCGGTGACGTCATTAACGTTGACGGTTGCGCTACTGGAAGTCGGCGTGTAAGTGACGCCGGTAAAACTACCTACGCCTGTGTAGGCTTGGTTGGTTGCGTTCCAGTCACTGGCATTTTTTAACGCCAGATCCTGTTGCCCTGAAATTTTACCGGCACTGATACCATTTGATGCAGGACTTGCATTTAAGGACAGCACTGTCGTTGGTGTTGAACCGTATTGCGTAGTAGACGCAGCTTTACCAACAGCCGTCAAATCTCCAATCTGCGCACCTTGGTTAAGATCATAATACTCAACATGCGCCTGCGCCTGCTGGCTAAGACACAGTAATGCAGTAGAAACACCAAGCGCCAGCTTTTTCTTTATACCGAGGTTTGTAGTTGCAAAAACGGGAGCTTGATCTTTAAAGGGCACAAAGATACAAGAATAATTGAAAGCAAAAATTTTAACCATAAGAACCACTACCTTAATTATTAGCCAGCAAAGCTGGAGTAAGTAAATGATGACTCCCGATGAGTCATTTTTTTAACCGGATAGAGCGAATAAATTGATGCTCGAACCGGTACTTTAAGTAACAAGGTATTTTATATAAATTATAGATGCCTTCGATAATTAAGCAACATAGACCGACTGCCAATCAATGCCGGTTTTTAGCTCATACGTTTGTTATGTCGTTTAATTAGGCATGGTCTTTATATACTTACCTTAATTGTGTACCAATTTTAAATGATTTTGTCACTGAAATAGCTTGGCTGTAATTGGCATTACCTGCCTGATTGGCGGCAATAATGCAGGTGCCGACTGCCTTACCGGTAATAATATTGCCGGTAACGGAACACACGCCAGGCGTTTTGGAAGTGAATGCCACTACAAGTCTGGACGAGGCGGTTGCTAAAACGAAACCGGTTTTACCCACGGTAACCACTGGTGTGGCACCAAAAGTCAATACTTGTGCGCCCTTGCCGATAGTGAAAGACTGTATTTTTTGAAGCGCCGGATTGTAATTGGCGTTACCCGCCTGATTGGCGGTAATAATACAAGTTCCGACTGCTTTGCCAATGACGATAGCGCCGTTAACCGAACAAATACCGGTGGTGGCAGAGCTGAAGCTCACCGCAAGTTTTGATGTGGCAATTGCCGAAACAAGACCGGTTTTACCGACAGTCACTGCGGGTATGGCACCAAAGGTCAAGACTTGTGCGCCTTTACCGACCGGGATGTTCTGAGTCATCTGAATAGCCGGATTGTAATTGGCGTTACCCGCCTGATTGGCGGCAATAATACAGGTTCCGATTTCTTTGCCGATGACGATAGCGCCGTTAACCGAACAAATACCGGTGGTGGCAGAGCTGAAGCTCACCGCAAGTTTTGATGTGGCAATTGCCGAAACAAGACCGGTTTTACCGACAGTCACTGCGGGTATGGCACCAAAGGTCA
>JBAXTQ010000187.1:0-7692 GCA_037130115.1 Methylococcaceae bacterium | reverse complement strand
ATAATATAATACTGCGACTGGAGTAAAACAGCTTTAGCTGTTTTTACAGGCAATAGCTGAAGCGATTGCACTCCGTTTTTTAAAGGTCTAAAAAAATATCCGCAGTAAGTCACTAATCTTTTCACCTAAATTGCCATGCAAGCTATAATGGAATTGGTTCAATTTAATTATAACTAGAGAGACTGAGATGGATAAAATGACTGAAGAAGATCGCAAGCGTATTCTCGAAAGCCCGCCGGTAGGCACTTTTGCACTGATGTCAGTAGTTATCGGCGGTATGGTCGTTGCCTGGCTATTTCTTTATTACGGCGTTTTTCTGCCACGCGGCTAGGGGTGAATTATGCAAACAGAACCATCAAAACAAAAATATGAACAGTGCTTGCGGGATTTTTTCACGCAACTTCGAGCGATTCATATTGATCAACTGGAACGAAAATGGATCACACTCTCACTGCTGGTGGTCGGTCTTTTTGTCGGCATCATTACAATTGATGCTTTTTTTCACGGTGTTAATCCACCCAGTAAAGTTGAAACCATTGATTCCGCCAGTCTGCATTTAAATAAAGAATTTGCAGAAGATAATCTGGGCGTACAAGTCGATGACAAGGGCGCTATCATTATTAGAATGGTCGCCGGGCGTTATTCTTTTTTTCCAAAACACATTGATGTCCCTGCCGAAACGCCGTTAACCTTTCGCTGGGTAAGTATGGACGTTTTGCATGGCGTGCATATTCCCATGACCAACATGAGCACCATGATTGTGCCGGGTTATGTCGCAGAAATAACCACCACTTTTCCAAAACCAGGCGAATATCCTGTGCTGTGTAACGAGTTCTGTGGCTTGGGCCATAATCACATGTGGAGCAATATTTCCGTTATTGCCAAAGAAGACTGGACTGCTCCGGTAAAATCGCCCGTTAAAGGAGGATCAAACAATGAATGATGCAGCGACAAGAAAACTGGTCTTAAGTAATTTTTGGGTGGCTTTTATCGCCTTTATCGTGGCTTGTTTTATGGGGGAATATCAAGTCCTGGAACGTAGCGGCTTTATTCCTGCACTGGATTCGCCCAGTGTTTATTTTGCCTCGGTCAGTACCCACGGGGTCTTGATGGCGTTTGTACTCACGACTTTTTTTATTATGGGTTTTGGTTATACCATTGCCACCACCACCTTAAAGCAACCTATCTGGAATAAGCCGCTGGCCTGGGGTGGCTTCTGGGTCACTTTAGTCGGTGTTGTGCTGGCCGCCATTCCTTTGCTGACCGGCAAGGCTTCGGTACTCTACACGTTTTACCCGCCCATGGTGGCACCTGCCGTATTTTATATCGGCGCGACCTTACTGGTCGTGGGTTCTTGGGTTTGGTGTGCCATCATGCTGGTTATGTTTGTGCAATGGAAAAAAGCCAATCCCGGACAACCGGTGCCCTTGGCCATGTTTGCCACCACCATGAATGCGTTGTTGTGGTTATGGACCAGTGCCGGTGTTGCTTTGGAAGTGCTTTTTCAGTTGATTCCGCTGTCGTTGGGCTGGATTGATACGATTGATCCGGGTCTGTCCAGAACCTTGTTTGCCTGGACGCTGCACCCCATCGTTTATTTTTGGCTGATTCCGGCTTATATCGCTTTTTATGTATTTGTACCCAAACAGGCGGGCGGCTTTTTGTTTAGTGATGAAATGGCCCGATTGGCTTTTATCGTGTTGGCTGTATTTGCCTTGCCGATTGGTTTTCATCATCTTTACATGGACCCTGAACAGGCCAAGGGTTGGAAATTATTGCACGGCATCGGCACCTTCGTGGTCGCTCTACCGACACTGGTGACCGGTTTTACCGTTATTGCCTCGTTGGAAATTGCCGGACGCCTGCGTGGCGGT
The DNA here is from genome assembly GCA_037130115.1 of Methylococcaceae bacterium. Lineage (GTDB taxonomy): Bacteria > Pseudomonadota > Gammaproteobacteria > Methylococcales > Methylomonadaceae > Methylobacter_C. The sequence goes on along the minus strand of JBAXTQ010000187.1, from coordinate 5,818 downwards.
AAAGGCTTGTTTGGCTGGATACTCAGCTTGCCTTGGACTAATACCATGGTGTTGTCAGTTATATTGTCGTTACTGATGCTGATTTTCGGCGGCTTTGGCGGCATCGTCAACGCCAGTTATGCCATGAATGCCATGATCCATAATACCGCTTGGGTGCCGGGTCATTTTCATCTGATTTTTGCCGGCACCACCGTTATCATGTATTTTGCCATTGCCTATTATTTGTGGCCGATGCTGGTTAAGAAACCGTTATTTTCGCATTCAATGGCTTTGGTGCAGTTATGGACCTGGTTTATCGGTATGAGTGTTTTAACGACGCCTTGGCATGTATTGGGATTGTTAGGTGAGCCGCGCCGTATTTCTAGTGTTGTTTATAATAATTTACTGACACTGGCCTGGAAACCGTATGAGTTCATGATGATATTTGGCGGTTTAATACTGCTGGGGTCGGCGTGTTTGTTTGTCTATAACTTGGCAAAAACGCAATTAAATCCATCAGCAGACGTTTTTGAAGGGGAAATTGAATTTGCCGAGCCTATTCATGCGGTCGCGTCTCTTCCTGAATGGTTGAATGATTTTAAACTCTGGAACAAAGTCATTGCCGTATTAATGGCCATCAGCTTTGGCTATCCCATCTTACAGTTCTTTTTTATGGACACTTCAGGATCATCGCCATGGGGATTATAAACATGAAACGAATGCTACTCTTACTCGCGTTTATTGCACCGGTTGTGGTGTGTGCGGAACCTTCCTCTCAAATTGCCTGGACGCCCGAGCTTTTAAATCTGGTTAAAAAAGGTAATGCCGATAAGGGTAAAGCACTGGCGGAATCCTGCAAAAGTTGTCATGGCGATAAAGGCCAGGGCATGAAAGAAGAAACTCAGGATGATGAAACACTACCGGCAATTCCGGCACTGGCAGGACAGGTCGCCACTTATACTTACAAACAGTTGCGCGATTATTTGAGTGGCAGTCGCAGCCATGTTCAAATGACCGGCGTGGCTAAATTACTGACTGAACAGGATGCCGCTGATCTGGCAGTCTGGTTTGCCTCTTTACCCCGAGCAGAAAACACATCGGGCAACGAGAAGCTGGCCAGAGCCGAAAAAATGGTTGAACAGGGTGATGGTAAACGCATCCTGCCGCCCTGTTTTGTGTGTCACGGCTCAAAAGGGCAGGGCGAAAAACAGGATATTCCGGCACTGGCAGGTCAACAGGCCAACTATTTCACCAGAACCTTGCTGGAATATAAAAGCGGCCAACGGCACAACGATGTTTACAGCCGTATGCGCCTGATTGCACAACAACTGAGTGAAGAGGAAATAAAAGAACTGGCGTTGTATTATCAACAACTTAAATAACTTCTTGCCTTGGTTCCCAAGCTGGAGCTTGGGAACCAGGGCAAGAATTCACCACGAAGACACGAAGAAAAGCAAAAACGGTTAACTTCTTCTGGCTCCCAAGCTCCAGCTTGGGAGCGAGTACAACATCCCAATCCCTGCCTCTCGATTGCCATTTGTCTCCTCAAGAATGCGAACTCTTTCAACCCGAATCGGAATCGGGAGCATCCAAATGCGAAGTGAAGGCGACGAGTATCTATACTTAGCCCTCACAATTGCGAATCCTGGCCGTTAATACGGGCATCTATTGAGACCTAATCGCAATTAAATCATTTTTTTGGGCGATTCCCGTTCAAACAAATGGGAATCTGGCGGCTTAAGTTCCGAAAAGATCGGGCTAAGTTCGCATTCCCTTGCGATAAAATGCCAATCGAATCGCAAAAAATTGACTTATTTATTAATAAAGTTGTGGTTTTTACTTGACTTTTGCCTGGATTGTATTAAAGTTCGCCCATCATCCATGAGATATTCGCAGTTGCTCGCTGACATGCGTCAAGCTTAACCGTTCACCTCCAGTCATTGCACAAGGGTTCATCACCAGCGGTTGCACCTAACTATCCTCTAAGTTGATAGTGTCGTTCGTCTTGAAAGCCAACCTTATCGAGTGGAGTATCCCCATGCAAGCCAAGCTTATTATTAGGTTTGATTCCCTGAGTGAAGCCAGTTATCTGGCCAAAGCAGGCTCTATCGTCACCGCCTTAACCGCCAATGTTTATTATCCCGAGCCGTGGGTCGCGCAAGTTCCCACACTGGCTCAACTCACCGCCGCCTACACGGCTTACTTGGACGGTTATCATGCCGCCCTCAGCCACGACAGCCTTAAAATAGCCCAACGCAATACTGCCCGGCAAGCACTAACCGAACTCTTCAAACGCCTCGTACCTTATCTGGAATTGGTGGCGCTAGGCGATGTACAGGTTCTTGCCACCACCGGCTACGACCTGCGCAAAGACATCGTACACGGCGGTGGCGGTAACATCTTGCCTGCACCCGCTGATTTCCGGGTCGAGCATGGGGCAAAAAGCGGCAGCTTTTATATTCATGTTGCTAAGTTGACCGGTGCCGGTAGCTATGAAGTGCAAACCGCGCAAGGCGATCCAGCTATCGAAGCTAATTGGCATCATGCGCTGTCGTCATTAACGTCCGCGCATATTTTATTGGAAGGCTTGATACCGGGGCAAGCTTATTGGGTACGGATAAGAGGTATTGGCAGTGCCGGTGCGGGCGTGTGGACTGATCCTGTTAGTTTGATTGTTGATTGAGTCATATTGGGCAACCTCTTTTCATTGCCCAACATTCAACGGTCAAAATCAGAATATCGAGAGATTTCTTTAATGCCATTTGTGCGTTTTAACGCAAAAATATCGGGCACGAAAAGTTAACAAAGTTCGTCGGGTTAGCGATAGCGTAACCCGACACATCGAAGCCGCAAATGTCGGGTTACGTTATCTCGCTACGCTCAATAAGCTAACCCGACATGGCTTATTCCGGCCTACTTGGCTCTTGCCTGTATAAGCCAATCCCTACAAACTTGACCGAAACGTTTAAAGACTTCAATAGTTTTTAAAGCGTGATTGACGGGCTTGCAAACCCCGTCACGCTTCAGTTATTCCATTTTCATAGATTTTAAGTAAACGGTATCCGGACAAAAATCCACCTCAGTCGACCAAACTAACGTGCCATGATCAACTCGGACGGATTTAAAATAAGCAGGATTCCTTAATACTTGAAAGACAGGGAAATCTAAATAGTCCGAAACATCAAAAATACGCTGCTCCTGATTATCAAAAGTAACGATTAATTGATGATTATTAAGCACTTTAACTGCAATGACACGAGGATTCATGACTTGCTCTTTAGCGTAATGGATCAATTTTAAAGACGGGTTCGCCACGAACCGCTAATGTCCAATCAGCCATCAACTCATCTTCATGGATAGCAATCCATGCTTGCACCATTCTAAGTTTCTTTGAAGGAAAATCTCCGCTCAGTAACTCGCCGTCCGGGATTTTTAATACCGCCGTAAAGTCTTGGTATTCAACGTGAATATGCGGTGACTTATGATTATCAATATCTCTAAAATACATCATCACTAATATTCCGTAAAACATACTAATCGTTGGCATGGAAGGTCTCTAATAAAAATAAAATGAGAAATTATAATATAAATCAGACACGCAGGTTGGACAACCTCTTTTCGTTACCCAACATTTAATAGTCAACATCAGAACATTGAGAATTTCTTCTATGCCATTCGTGCGTTCTAACGCGAAAATGTCGGGCACGAAAAGCATGTGATTGACCTATATCTATTTGGCTATTAATTCCTCATTGGATTTTAGCCGAGTAGGCCGGAATAAGGCTTTTCGAGCTTTAGCCAAGAACAAGCGTTTCCGGCAAATTGCCGGAAACGCCACCACGCGCTACGCTTGGGTGGTCTTATTCCGGCCTACTCGGCTACATGGCTTTTCTCTTGCCGGTATAAGCCCATCCCAACAAACCTGACATAAACAACCAGACACCGGAAGGTAAAGGCACTGCTGAAACTTCTGAAACAGTAATATGGCCAGTGTAAGAATTACCAGGAAAAAAAGAAAATCCACTCACCGTTAGAATATGAGGAAAGAAAGGAATAGGAGGCGTTAACGGGACTACACCAAACAAAGTTCCAAAACTTGGATTACCTGAAAACGTTAAAGCAACTCCATCCAGTGAAGCAGATAAGTCAAATATAGGAAATCCACTATGAGTAACATCAACGGCGACTTGTCTATCGAAAGGGAAAAAAAGCCTAAATGTATAGGTATCACTAAATGAAAAGAATAAAGGTCCAGAAGAGAATGATTGAGTGAAATCTGGTGGCATGAATCCGTAATCTGTAGCAGAAGCTTCACTGACCACAGGTGCCGCCAATAAAGACATTAAAGTCAAAGTTTTTAAAATTTTCATACAATAAATACCTATTAAGAGTGAGTGGAAATGTGGAAAAGGAAAGCAATGGGGACGACTAAATTGATTTTAAAATCTAGGTTACCCGGTTCTTACACCTAATTTTAGGTACGCAGTCAGTAGCTTAAACACAATGCTTTGACTCGACACTTACAGAGCAAAAGTATTCGGCAATCTCTTTTCGTTGCCCAACATTCAACGGTCAACATCAGAACATCGAGAGATTTCTTTAATACCATTCGTGCGTTTTAACGCAAAAATGTCGGGCACGAAAAGCGTGTGCCCGGCCTTGGCTACCCCAGTTGAAGTTGATAGCCAAGAGTAGGATGGGTAGAGCAGCGCGAAACCCATCACATAAGGAATCAATTATGATGGGTTTCGGCTATCGCCTCTACCCATCCTACGTGCTGAGACTTAGGCGATAGCCGTAACCCGACACATTCGCTACGGGACTGATGATATTGACTATGAATAATCAAAATGTCGGGTTACGCTATCGCTAACCTCTACTCAGCAAAGTCGGTAAAACGGTTTATATTCGGATGTTCAGCATGTTGAAGTTTGCCTATTAAACCAGAAACGATGATGCAGCCACACAATAAGGCCTCCTAGTATAGCGATTTCGATCCCGATGTAGGCGAAGTGCACACCCCCAACAAATAAACATGCGATGCCGACAGATACCATTAAAGCGTAGGACAACACAGGCCAACGCAGATTACGAACGACCGTGAAGTAGAGAGCAGCGATCATAATTGCTGCGATAAAGAGAGTCGTCAAAAGCATCATATTCTTATCTCCAAGAAAGTTGTCGCCAACCGGACAGGATAATGGTCGCCGAACATTTAAACTTAATCTGTGAAAACCGAAGGGGCAAGTCTTGTAATAAAAAATACCTAGCCAGATTTAGAAGGTTAATGAAAGCCCATAAAACCGTCACTTACAAGTCATACTTCAGTTTCTTTACTTTCACAACAATATTTTTATTACAGAAATATTAAAACTATAGTCGCGTAGTCAACTATCGTACAGACTAGCAAAGAAAAGCTGGAGCCCTCAAAATATAGCACTACGCGGGACGGGTTATGCATCCCGTCGCAACGTTTCAAAGTTACCAATTTACCGGCATCGAATCACATTTAGGTAGTCTTATCTTTTGTCATGTTATACTCAAAAACATTGGTTAATGGCGATGAAAAATGAGGATAGCAACCCAATGAAAAGCACAGTCTATATCGAATCTTCAGTAATCAGTTATTTAACATCCAGACCTAATCGAGATGTTGTCATTGCGGGCAGACAAGCGATAACGATTGATTGGTGGGAAAACCACCGACACCGGTTTGAGCTTCGCATATCTATTCTGGTAGAGGAAGAAATTGGTAGGGGCGATTTGTCAGCGGCACAACAGCGTCTTGAAAGAGTTGCTGAAATTCCTAGCCTGTCTATCTCAGATGAGGCAACCAGAA
>JBAXTQ010000186.1:0-7694 GCA_037130115.1 Methylococcaceae bacterium | reverse complement strand
TGTACTTGAACTAAAGCTGGCGGCAAGGCCGGAGTTGGCTGTTGCTGTAACCGTATCGGTACTACCCACCGTAATGACCGGTACTTCACCAAAGATCAAAGTTTGTGCGCCTTTGCCGATAGTGATGGACTGCGTCATTGCTGTCGCGGCGTTGTAATTCGCATTTCCTGCCTGATTGGCGGCAATGGTACAGGTGCCGGTTGCTTTGCCGGTGACAACACTGCCACTAACCGTACAAACAGTCGGTGTACTTGAACTAAAGCTGGCGGCAAGGCCGGAGTTGGCTGTTGCTGTAACCGTACCTGTTTTACCCACCGTAATCGTCGGAGCAGTCCCAAAGGTCAAAGTTTGTGAGACCTTGTCGATAGTAATGGACTGTGTCACCGGAGTAGCCGCTGTGTAGTTGGCATTACCCGCCTGATTGGCTGCAATGATACAGACGCCCGCTGTAATGGAGGTAACGGTACTACCAGTGACAGTGCAAATAGCGGTTGTGGTGGAACTAAAGATCAATGGAATCCCGGAACCGGAGGAGGAGTTAGCCGAAATATTGCTGGTTCCACCCAAAATAAGGCTGGTTGCCCCACTAAAAGTGATTATTTGATTTGCTTTGGTAATGGTGACGTTCAGGATTTTTTGGGGAGCTGGCGAGTAATTACTATTGCCGGCCTGATTAGCCATAATGGTACAGGTGCCGACCGCATTGCCGGTAATGGTAGTGCCATTGATAGTACATACAGCAGGTGTGCTTGAGGTAAATGTTACATCAAGATTCGAAGTGGCAGTCGCACTCACTGTGGCGGTGTCGTCCACTGTCAGAGTGCTTGGAATCAGACTGATTTCACCAATAGTCTGAACAGCTTTAGCACTAAAGGTTAATTGGCCGTGGAGATTGGTTTGGCCAAAAGTTTCAACAGCCCCTAAAGTACCTGCGCTTAAATTAGCAATTGCACCCAAAGCACCCGAGGCAGCGATGGTGTAATTCCCCGCATCCAAGGTAATGGCAAGCGTTTCCAGAGTATCGCCGGCATTAACGGCATATCCGTCAACAGAACCGGCATTGCCATTAACCGCTTGAATAAACGCTACGTTACTCCAGTTACCGGACACGTTGGCTTGACCCCAGTTAGCCAGCGCATTGAACTGCCCAACGTAAGCACCTGGGCCGGTTGCTGTTGTATTGCGATACGAAGAAGTAATGCCTTGAACGTCTGCGGGTGCGGTTAAACCGTCCAGTACATCCTGAACCTTGGTGACAGGGCCGTTTTTTGGATTCAATTTCTCGTTAGCATCATCATGACCCTGGTATTGCAGAAGGCCGCTATACAGTGTGAAGCCATTGTCAAAAAAGTTACCCTCGCCATCATAAACGTTCCAACTGATAGTAACATTGGATCTCTGAGACAAACGGAAGTTGAACATACCCACCTTGTGACTATCGCCCAAAGTAGTTTTGGTGCCATTACCCCAGCCAAAATCGGTCACGTCATTAACATCGACCGTTGCGCTACTTAAAGTCGGCGTATAAGTGACGCCGGTAAAACTGCCAACGCCGGTATAAGATTGGTTGGTTGCATTCCATTGGCTTGGGTTACTTAAAGCCAAATCTTGTTGCGTTGATATTACACCCAGGCCATTGGCAACTTTACCGCCCAGAGCGACAACACCGGCAGGCGTGGAGCCATATTGTGCGGTAGAAGCCGTTTTACCCGCCGCCGTCAAATCGCCAATCTGCTTACCTTGGTTAAGATCGTAATACTCTACATGCGCCAGCACTTGTTGACTAAAACCCAGAAATGCCGCAATAAGGATCAGTACGTATTTTTTATTTAAGCAGAAGTCTGCGCTAGCAAAAAAGGTTGTTTGATTTTTATAGGTCATTTGGTTTATCTATAGTTGTAAAGAAGTTACGATTCCATTAACAGGCCAAGCTTTACTCCATAAATCAAACACAGGAGATTTAACGCTTTGATTATTGCAATTATCAGGCCAATAACTAAAGTCATTGTTATTAAAAGAATTTATAATATTTTGAGACTTTTCATTTAATTAAACTATGTTATTTAACACACTTAGTGCGTCATTTGACGTATTCGAGTGAATTAGGATAGTTAGTAATTATTCAGTCCCCCTGTTTAACAAAGAGGGGTTAGGGGAGATTTTATTAGATAAATCCCCCTCAATCCCCCTTTTTCAAAGGGGGAAGTGAATACTTACGATGGTTATCGTTGACACTTGCATAAGCCCTAATTGCAGGCGTAGGCCGGAATAAGGCTTTTCGAGCGCAAGCGAGAATAAGCGTTTCCGGCACTCGGTACGAATCTGCCGTAAACCCGTAGGTCATGAAGGGTAGGGTCAGGTTATCCATGCCGAGTGGATTACGGCAATTCATGCCGGTTGGTGATATTATTTCAAGTACCTTTTTGAGTCTTAAGCGAGTTTCAATTTGAAAAATTTAAGTTATTACCGTTATTCGTTTCAGGCGATGGGGTCACCTTGCGAAATTCAGCTTTTTGCCGAAACCGGATTGAAGGCAAAGCGGGTTGCAGATGCTGCCATTGCTGATGTCCATAAGCTGGAAGCACGTTATTCGCGCTATCGTACTGACAGTTTTTTATCCGATATCAATCGTGTGGCGAGTACCGGTGGAAGTATTGAAGTCGATGAGGTGACGGCAGGATTACTTAATTACGCCGCCATCTGTTACGAACAAAGCGATGGTTTGTTTGATATTACTTCCGGCCTCTTGCGTCGCGCGTGGAATTTTAATTCGGCCGCACTGCCGGATCAGGCGCAAATCCAGGAACTGCTTAAGCACATCGGCTGGCATAAACTTAGCTGGAAGTCACCGGTACTGACATTTCCAACAGCAGGAATGGAGATTGATTTTGGCGGTGTGGTTAAGGAATATGCTGTCGATAGAGCGGCTGCACTGTGCCGGTCAGCCGGCATTCGTCATGGCGTGATAAATTTGGGCGGCGATATTAAAGTGATCGGGCCGCGTGGTGATGGTAACCCTTGGCGTGTTGGGATACGTCATCCCCGCCAAAAAGAGGGTTTACTGGATACCGTATTATTAAGTGAGGGTGCGCTGGCCAGTAGCGGCGACTACGAGCGTTGTATTTTGCTGGACGGTGTTCGCTACGGGCATGTGCTTAATCCGAAAACCGGTTGGCCGGTGCGCTATCTGTCTTCGGTGAGTGTGGTTGGAGATTTTTGTGTAGTGGCCGGCAGTGCGTCTACTATCGCCATGCTTAAGGAGGATAAAGGCCCGGCTTGGCTGGATGCGATGGGATTGCCCCATTTATGGGTGGATGTAAACGGCATGATGGGTGGTTCTCTGGTAAAAGAGAAAAACCCTAATGCCGTTAAGTTAAGCATACAACCTGAGTAAAACAGCTTTAGGAATAGGCATGAAATAACTTAGGCATCTTGCTCCCTCTCCCACCGGGAGAGGGTTGGGGTGAGGGGATATAAATGGTCAAATTATTTCATGTGCGTTCATTAGCTGTTTTTACCGGCAATAGCTGAAGCTATTGCACTCCGGTTTTTAAACAACTTGAACTGATTGCCGCCGCTTTGCCGCGACTTTCATTGACTTTGGACAACAACGCCAAGCCGATGATAAAAAACGCTAACGTCGACAGCAATGATAACCGGTGATTGCCATCGCTTAAATAATTTATCAAGCCGTAGCTTAAGGGCCCGACTATAGCCGACAAGCGATTGACCAAACCCCATAAACCTAAAAATTCACCGGCCCGTTCAGTCGGTGAAAACTTGCTGACCAAAGCCCGACCGACTGCCTGACTGGCACCCATGGCCACACCTATGATATTTCCGGCTATCCACATGTCGACACGATCAGTCGCGAATAAAGCCACCAGCACCGCAATGATCCAAATAACCAGCGTAATTGCCAGCGTGGGAACCGAGCCCATGCGGTCTTGCAAATGGCCGCAAATAAAAGCGCCCACAGCTGCCGTCACGTTAACCACCATAATCAGTATAATCAATGACTGAGTATCAAAGCCCATCACTTCCTGCGCATAAATAGCCGCCAAAACCACCACCGTGCTAACGCCCGATTGGTAAACACCCAAGGTTATCAAAAACCAAAGCAGATCACGAAAGCGTGCCGCTTCTTTAAAGGTATGCGCCAAACGGGCATAACTGACTTGTAGATTGGACAGACTCTTGTCCCGGATAACGGGTATCGCACGCTCACGCAACCAGATAAAAGTAGGCGCAGCCGCCAAAGCAAACAGGGCGGCGGTGATAAGCAAGGTAACCGGAACAAAATGCGTATCCGGCAACCCGTGTTGCTTGGCCCAGGTGATGTAGGCCAGACAAATGCCCAAGGTTAGCAAGCCGCCAAAATAACCCAGACTCCAACCATAACCGGACATTCTGCCCATATTTTCCTCAGGCACCAGCTCTGGTAAAAATGCGGCAATCAGATTTTCGCCACTGGCAAACATAATGGCTGAAAGAGTAACCAGCACCATGCCCAAGCCTATATCACCGGGCCCGACCAGCGCCAATAACGCGGTTGCAATGATGCAACCCACCGAGGAAATCAGCAGAAACATTTTTTTGCAAGCCCGATGATCGGCAATTGCGCCGATTAACGGCCCGCTAATCATGACGATAAAATTGGCGATGCCGATAGCCAGCGACCATAGCAGCGTCGACATCCCCGGTGTAACGCCTTGCGCGGCACCGGCAACCACACCAACGAAATAAGCACTGAAGATGGTGGTTTGCACCACGGTGGTATAACCCGAGTTGGCAAAATCATATAAAGCCCAAGCCAGTAATTCCCTACGCCCTGCCCTGCCAAGGTGTGGAGTTTTTTCAGGCAATGATTTATTCTGGGTGCTATTCATAGTAGGTAAGCCTGTAAAAGGGTTAATAGTTGGGATTGGTCACGATTTAGGTTGTTTAGGTTACCTGCTTAAGTCGGGACAGTTTAAGGTTAAATCGTTCGCTGAGCGGAGTCGAAGCGAGTTGTCCGCTTCGACTCCGCTCAGCGAACGGTTCTGAAGCGTGACGGGATTTGTAACCCCGTTACTCACGTTTTGAAAGCTATTAAAGCCATCAAACGTTTCGGGCGGCGTTACAAACCCCGACCAGCATCAAATAGTTTTTAAAAACCCTCACCCCAACCCTCTCCCAGAGGGAGAGGGAGCAAGATGCCAAAGTTATTTCATGCGCATTCCTAAGGAGAGGGAGTCAATCCGTGCATAAAATTTTTGACCAATAAAGCCAGCGTTTCTTCTATATCATCAATATCAGCCTTATCGCTCTGACCCTTTAGCGAAAGCGCACAGACTCCATGAACTCCGAACCACAAAGCTCGCACCGCACGCTTTCTATGATCCTCGGAGAGTGCTGGCGCAAATTCTAAAAACGGCACTTCAAGGAGAGCAAAAACTTTGTCAACTTTCTCCTGATACCAAGCGGTTATTTTGGAATCTACCGATAATGAATAATCAAAAACAGCGTGCCAACGATTAAAATTCTGGCTGGCATAACGTAAATAACTGCGGGCCAATATTTGAATTGACTGCTCTGCGCCGCCCTCTTTTTGCACTTGCTCTAACTGCGTTGCAATAGCATCCAGTGTTCCGGCATTAATGTGCATGATTAAATCCGCCATATTGGTAAATACCATGTAAATACTGCCAACGGTATAACCAATTTCCATAGCAATCGTGCGTACTTTTAATGCGGAAAAACCCTCTTCAACGACAATGGTTTCTGCCGCAGACAAAACCAATACCTTTAATTCTTCCAAACTGTGTTCACTTCGTCTTGCCATAATTAACCATTTCTGTTTCTTTAAAAAGAGTGTCGCATTGAAATCTGTCTATTACTGTGTCTCAAACTCTGTAAAGTATTTAACCATACAATCAACAAACATCGTTAACTTGTAGCGCAGAAAGCACCTTGACCGATAAATACCCGGTAATGGAATATGAAATTGCTGTTTGAAAGCTGATTTTATTAGGGTAAACTTTAGCTTCAAGGTAATTATTACCCGTTTGGTTCTTCAAGTTTAATGACAGAACCAAACGGTTTTTTATTGCCCGATGACCCCATAATAATAAGAGGTAGTTATGAGTAAAATTCTTAATGAAGTTTTATCAGCAAACAGAGATTACGTAAATGATTTTGGCGATAAAGGGGACTTGTCGCTACCACCAGCAAGACATTTTGCCATCCTGACCTGTATGGATGCGCGTTTAGACCCTGCAAAATACGCCGGTTTATCCGAAGGCGATGCGCATGTAATTAGAAACGCCGGAGGCCGCGCCAGTGATGACGCTATCCGCTCACTGGTTATCTCTTACAAATTGCTAGGCACACGGGAATGGTTTGTTATTCACCATACCAACTGCGGCATGGAGCTTTTTAACGATGAGATTATGCGTGATTTGTTGGCTAGCAGTTTAACAACGGCATCCCTTGATGATAAAGGCTTGTGGTATGACACCGGCGCAGGCCCTGGCTCACACGAAGCTCAACATATCAGCTGGCTGACCATTAAAGATCAGGAACAAAGTGTGCTGGAAGATGTACTGCGTATTAAAAGCCACCCACTGGTTCCTGCCAACATTCCGGTTTATGGGTATATCTACGACTGCTCAACCGGCCGGTTAATCGAAGTTCCGGCTGCCTCGGAAGCGGGTCAAGCAAGCTAGCAATAATCCAACCCTGCCCTCATCATCAGAAACGGGCAGGGTTGAATTTTAAGACTGACTCTATTATTAGCCGGCTGTTGCCTTCAAAAGTGATGATGCCCTATTCTTGTGTTGTACCTCGCATGAGTAAGCGGCCATAAAATATGGAACATAGCCGTAACCGCAAATTGCAAGCGTGACAAAAACACAGGATCTTGCAAGATTGTCATAGACAGGTTTCTCGCTGTGTTTACACGCCCCCGATATTTGCCTGCCAAGGCGAATCCGCTACCTGAATATCTGGATTAATCGCCAGGTTTTAAGAGCATTTTGCGTACATCACCCACATGAGTTTCTTCTAAAGCGCACATACGACGCGCATATTCCTCAAGCATCACGTTACGACCGTTTACCAGCTCAAGCAAACGATGGTATTCCGCTAAAGCCGACGTTTCATGTTCCAGAGATTCACGCAAAATATCACCAATATCGTGGCGATGCGATTCCAGCAATGGGCCGATGCCCAATGAAGGATGACCGCCCAAATGAGTGATCATTTCACCGGCCTCATTGGCATGAGCCAAGGACTCGCTGGCTTGGCTGCGCATCCAGGAAACAATGGGAATACGGTTGTAGCCGAAAACCATTAAGGCATAATGTGTATAGCAAACAACCCCGGCCAGCTCGGCTTCCAGAATTTTATTCAGAACGTTAATAACGGCATCTTGATCAATTACGTTGTTAGTCATGAGAGTCTCCGGCATCAGAATGAAATAGAGCCAACTATAATACTTTCGTGTTATTAAATAAACCGATTAAATCGTCGTGGCGGTAAAAATTCGTCGACAATAATTTTACAAGCACTACTTTTGACGTATTTTTGTTTAGCATAATCCAGTAACCTAATGCCAAGGAAGGACAATAGCCAGTTACCCAAACTTCCACCGGGTTGTGAGCGGATGAATACGTATCTAAAGAGGCTCAACTTATTTCATGCGCGTTCCATAC
>JBAXTQ010000185.1:0-7778 GCA_037130115.1 Methylococcaceae bacterium | reverse complement strand
GGATTCTTGCGACGGTTCCCTTTCGGGGAAGCGGCGCGGGGAGAAGTTTTATCGTCGACTGCATGGATGCAGGAGGTAGGGCAATGCAGGAGCAATTGCCGAGAAAACGGGGAGGTGTTGCAGGCAGATGTAAATGCCGCACGAAACGTATTAGCAAGACTCCACGACTCAGAGATAAGTCGATGGCTACCCTATAAACAGGTTAAGTCCATATTGCTACAACGGAACAGTGCCAATCGGTTGAAACTGCTCAACCAGGATTCTAGTTGCAGGTTGCAAGACCTATCAACGGAGAGCGAATTATCAAATGAATATATTTGTATATGAAATTTGAAGCAGAAGTAAGTACTTTCCCTGCCTGATTTCCAAGCCGGAACTTGAGAATTAAACTATACCAATAGCCACTACTTTTTATAAGCATTTAACGCCAATTATGTTAGTATATTTGCTAAAAACAGTCGGCTTCATAACGACTTTTTTGGGAGGAAAAAGTAGATTGTCGGCAGTCTGTTTTTCTTGAGTTTTATCGACAAAAAATGTAATTTTCAAGGTTTTATGATCTCACCCCCAAAACAGCCACTTGATCAAAATAAAGATTTAAACCTGCGAACGTTACTGCGTGAAGCGACTCATGCCCATCATGTACAACTTAATCGGCATCTTTTACTGGCGGGACTGATACAGCCAAATTATCCGCTAAACCATTACCGCACCTTACTGGGCACCTATTATCAGCTTTACGCGCTATTGGAAGAGCGCATTAACGCGTTTCTTAAAGGCCATCCCGAGACGTTTGCTTATGACGAACGCTGCAAATTGCCCTGGTTAATTAACGATCTGGCTTTTTTTCAAATTGATCCTCTGACACTACCGGCTTTATCACCCTCTGCGACTGATTTTTTAAGCATAGAGACTGTCTGGGAACTGGTCGGCGTACTGTATGTTGTCGAAGGTTCTACACTGGGTGGGCAGATGATCACGCAACTGTTGGCTAAAAACCTCGGTTTTACGCGAGACACCGGTAGCTGTTTTTTTACTGGTTATGGTGAAAATACCCAGCCCTTTTGGCAACGTTTTATTGCTTTTTCCGATACCTTAACTGGCGACAACCGGCAATGCCAGACCGCCGTGGAGGCCGCCTGTCAAACCTTTCAATTATTCAATCAGGTGCTTGATGACGCTGCGCATCAAGACCACATAACGCTATCGTAAGCCATGAACGATGCAATCAAACAGGGCTTGGAACAAGCACTGCAAATCTGTGCGGCAGAACCTATTCATCAGATAGGCAATATTCAGCCGCATGGTGCGGCACTGGTTTTAAGTGCCGATGATCTGTTCACGGTACTTCAGGCCAGTGCCAATATGGATCAGTTTATGGATTTACCGCCCGGGGGAGTGCTTGGCAAGTCGCTGGTTGAGGTGATGGGGGAAGCTTCGGCGCTTCAGGTTGAGCAGTTGCTCCAAAACGCTCGAGCACATAAAACGGCTACCGGATTGGTCAGTGCTACCTATCAGCAAATATCGGTAGAGCTTGATGCCTACCTATACAGTGCCAACGAATTTTGGGTATTGGAACTCTGTCAGGACGGTGGTTTGCCCAAACGAGAGCAACTGGGTGAGCTGCTCATGCGCATGCAGGATTCACTACTGGCTATCGAAACTGATACTGATGCCGATACCGACACCGACACCGATACCGATACCGATATAACTTACTATTTTGAACAAGTCGCCCTGTTGGTGTCCGGGCTTACCGGTTATGACAGTGTTATGATTTATCGCTTTGAAACTAATTGGGACGGCGAGGTTATCGCACAAAGTCGTGTTGAAGCTGCCACCTCCTATCTGGGTAGTCGGTTTCCTGCCAGTGATATTCCGATACAGGCGAGAGAGCTCTACACCAAAAACCGGATACGTATTGTTACTGATGTCGGTGCCAAGGCGGTACCAATAATGCCGCTACTCAATCCGGTCACTCAACAACCGCTTGATATGACCTATTCGGCGCTGCGCAGCCTGTCGCCGATCCATCTGGAATACCTGCACAACATGGGGGTTCAGGCTTCCATGTCGATTTCACTGCTGCAAAATGGCCGGCTATGGGGCTTGATTGCTTGTCATCATTTAACGCCAAAGCGGGTTTCAATCGCAATGCAGGAGGCGGGCGTGTTTATCTCCCGCATGATATCAAAAGAAATATCAACAATTCAAATCAGGAAGGAGCGTCTGCTGCTAAACAAGGTTTCACAGATCAAAACCAAACTAATTAAAGCCGTTATTACCAATCCAGGCCCCGCTGATCTGCATAATTTAATCGTTGACCTCATGCATATAGTAGATGCCACGGGATTAATTGTCGTCGTTGACGGCAATCGCTATTTACAGGGAAAAGTACCTGGGCCGACTGCCATTAATGCGCTCCTGGGTTGGTTGAACAGGCAGTCAAAAAACGATGTTTTCAGCTGTGATTATCTGGCAGAACAGTTCCCACCCGCCAGTGCCTATCCGGAAATAGCATCGGGCCTCATAACCACAATATTTACCATAGATATGCGCAATTGCGTGGTGTGGTTGCGTAAAGAGAAGCTGCGCACCGTGGAATGGGCCGGCAGTTACGAGCAAGGCCTTGTGCAAACCCAAGCGGGTGATTTTCGTCTGAGCCCCCGTAATTCCTTTGAAAGCTGGTCAGAATTATGGCGTGGTCGCAGCGCTCCCTGGTCTTTACTTGATATAAAAATCATCAAGACTTTGGACAAAGTTTGTTGGAAAGTTTGGCAGAAAAACATCAATCCGTCTGGCAGAAAATGAACAAGTAGAACGCTTGAGGCGCTTATACTCGATGTTCAAGTTTTGGCCACCACTAAGGCGGGACACTGAGTGGCAAAATGGTTCGCCAAGTACCAAAAAGTCCGTGTTACCCTCCATGGTACTGGATACCGGCATCCTTGCACCTATGACGGCGTTAACTAAATTTCTTGTCCCGGCACCGCGTAAAGCCTGCCCCCTACAAAAAAATTTCCCGCTTCGTGGGGAAAAGCAAAATATTAGTAATTATTCAGTCCCCCTCTTTGAAAAAGAGGGGTTAGGGGAGATTTTTTAAATAAATCCCCCTCATTCCCCCTTTTCCAAAGGGGGAGGTGAATACTTACAAATATTAGTTGATTTGTCGGGTTACGCTGTCGCTAACCTACGCGATGGGTGTTGCAATGAAGAATGCCCAAAATTTATATCTTGCCTCTTTTAAAAATCGGGTTGATTAATAATCGATATTTTAAAGTTGGATTGCCTTACAAAATCGCAAAAGCCTTGATCAATAATACCTGACTCAGTGAGTTGTTGTAGATTTAGGCTGCTATCAATCATGGCTGATTTGACTAAAATAAGTTCTCTGGCTGAGAGTTCGCCTGCCAACCAGGCCGCCAAGCTGTCTGAGCTTATATCCCAGGATGCTTTAATGGCGGCATTATCCAGTTCAACAATATCCGGTGACCAGATGATAATTTTTTGTTGTACTGCCTGTTTTAAAATATCCGTTACCGAATAAGCGATAGAGAAATTACTTTTAAGACCTTTGATTAGCAAGGCCATCTGCTGCATGGCTAAAATCGCCATTTTGTGCGCGGTAGTGTCGTCAAATTGCCAGCACTGTTGAGCCACTCTGACTTGATCGGCAAAGGCACCCCCACCCGGAACAATAACCACGCCGCTATCGATATAATTTTGCTCCAGCTTATTCAGGCAATTAACCAGCGTATCGGCTTTTGACAAGCTGCCACCCAGTTTAACGACGATCATTTTTCAGTCAGTTGTTGCAATAAATCAAGCATCGCTGCGGCTTTATCAAAACTCTCCTGATATTCATCGTCCACCGCCGAATCATTAACGATACCGCCACCTGCCCAACAACGAATAGTGTTTTTGGAATGCACCAAAGTTCTAATGGCAATGTTGGTGTCCATATTGCCGTTAAAACCCATATAGCCAATGGCACCACAATAAACTCCGCGCCGGTTGGGCTCCAATTCTTCAATGATTTCCATCGACCGAATCTTGGGTGCGCCGGTGATTGATCCGCCCGGAAAACAGCTTTTTAATAAATCCAGCGCCTGTTGATCCTCAGCCAATATGCCGGTTACGGTACTGACTAAATGATGCACGGTGGCATAACTTTCCACATTGAATATAACCGGCACTTTAACCGAACCTTTTTTGCAGGTTTTACTAATATCATTACGCAGCAAATCAACAATCATCAGGTTTTCTGCTTTGTCTTTATGGCTGTTTTCAAGAGACTTTATTTCCGCCCGATCTTCAGCATCATCCAGTTTTCTGGGACGTGTACCTTTAATCGGTTTGGTTTCAACCAGACCTTCAGTCAGCTTTAAAAATCGCTCTGGCGATGAACTTAAAATTTGCACGTCAGGCAAATTAAGATAAGCACTGAAGGGGGCTGCATTTAATTCACGCAGTAACAGATAAGCAGTCCAGGGATTGCCTTCGCATTCAGCGACAAATCGTTGCGCCAGATTGACCTGATAACAATCGCCTTCCTTAAGATATTGTTTAATCCGGTTAAAAGCTTTTGTATACGCCAATTTGTCCATATTGGATTCAATCGGGCCAATGACTTTAAAGGATTCTTTGGCTTGCAGCTCAGGTAATTGACTAAACTTTGTAATTAAGGCTTGCCAGTGTTGTTCATCACAATCATGCCCGACCAACACACTTTTCTGTTGCTGATGATCGACAATAACAGCCCATTTATAAATACCGATGGCCATATCGGCAATATGTTCTGCATCTTGGGCTATAACCGGCAAGGTTTCTAGTCGACGTGCCAAATCATAAGAAAAATAACCGATGGCACCGCCATTAAAAGGATAATCATTATCGCTG
This sequence comes from Methylococcaceae bacterium, assembly GCA_037130115.1. Lineage (GTDB taxonomy): Bacteria > Pseudomonadota > Gammaproteobacteria > Methylococcales > Methylomonadaceae > Methylobacter_C. The sequence goes on along the minus strand of JBAXTQ010000185.1, from coordinate 2,879 downwards.
ATAAAATCAGCTACAAGTTGTTCTTTGACCAGATCAAAGGGATCGGCACTGGATGTTAGCGTTAGATGATTACGGGTGACTTTTGTTATGCCACCTTGCGTTACCAAGGTGCATACCGGATCAGTTGCGATAATATCGTAACGTCCCTGGCTGCACCCTGGATAACCACTATCTAAAAAAACGGACCAAGGATGACCTGCAATTGAGGAAAAAAGTGCTGAACTATCAGCAAAATAAGGCAGTTGAAAAGTAAGTTGTTTGGGTGTCGGCATTTATAAAGCAGTTTGGGTGAGGAAACGAAATAACCTGAAAACTGACAAGGCAGCTACCGGGAAAAATTTGTTTAAGGCCTGTGGCTAACTGAACGGAAAAAGCGTATAAACTGCCGTTAAATAATATTAGGCATCTTATTCTAAAGGCGTAATCATAAACTGATTAATGACTGGTTTCCAGTCACATAATGGTATAAAGCCTTTTTTTACAGAATTAATCGTAATTATTCAGTCCCCCCTCTTTAACAAAGAGGGGTTAGGGAAGATTTTATTAGATAAATCCCCCTCAATCCCCCTTTTTCAAAGGGGGAGGTGAATACTTACAATTAATCGTCTTTTATTGGCTACAAAGATATGAATTTCCTGATTTTAACGATTTTTGCGATTTTTTATTCCTAATACTGTATCCTAAAGCATTGAACTATCCAAAATGTAGCTACTCATTAAAGCGGGACACTTTTGACTATGACTCAATCTTCACGTTTTTAATGTTTGATTCTGGTGAGACAGCTATAACAAGCAATAGGCGTAGACCGGAATAAGACCACCCCATAGACATAGACATCAACTTAAACATTTACCACGAAGAACACGAAGATTTTTCTTTGGTTTTTCTTCGTGAACTTCGTGTCTTCGTGGTGAATTTATCTTTAGTTACTTAAAATTAATTATTCAATCAGGTTCTTGACAACACACTGCATCAAGGCCACATAACGGTATCGTAACCCATGAACAACGTAACTAAAGACGGACTGGAACAAGCACTGAAAATCTGTGCAGCTGAACCTATTCATCAAATAGGTAATATTCAGCCGCACGGCGCGGCACTGGTTTTAAGTGCCGACAGCCTGCGCACGGTACTTCAGGCCAGTACCAATATTGATCGGTTCATGGATTTACCGACTGGGGGGGCGCTTGGCAAGCCGCTGGTTGAGCTGATGGGGACGGCTTCGGCGCTTCAGGTTGAGCAGTTGCTGAAAAACGCTCAAGCGCATAAAACAGCGACCGGTTTAGTCAATATTGTCTATCAACAAATAGCGGTAGATATTGATGTCACTATTTACAGTGCCGACGCGTTTTGGGTATTGGAACTCTGTCAGGATAGCGGCTTGCCGAAGAAAGAGAAACTGGGCGAATTGCTTATGAGTACCCAGGATTCACTGCTGTCTATTGAAACCGATACCGAAACCACGAGGTACTTTGAACAGATTACCCATTTGGTACAGGCCTTGACCGGCTATGACAGTGTGATGATTTATCGTTTTGAAAGTAATTGGGACGGTGAGGTTATCGCACAAAGTCATATCGAAGCTGCCACCTGTTATCTGGGAACGCAGTTTCCGGCCAGTGATATTCCGGCACAGGCGAGGGAGCTCTACACCAAAAACCGGGTGCGTATCGTCACCGATGTCAGCGCCAAACCGGTTCCGATACTGCCAACACTGAATCCGGTCAGTCAACAACCGCTGGACATGACTTATTCGGCACTGCGTAGCCTGTCTCCGATTCATCTGGAATACTTGGGCAACATGGGGGTTCAGGCTTCCATGGTGATTTCGTTGCTGCAAAATGGTCGCCTGTGGGGGTTGATTTCTTGTCATCACCTGATCCCAAAACGGGTGTCTTTTGCGATGCGGGACGCCGCTGTGTTTATCTCCCGAATGGTATCAACAGAACTAACGGCGATTGAAACAAGAGTAGAGCAAAAACTTCTCAGCAAGGCCTCGCAGATAAAAAATGCGTTCTTCAAATCCATCCTTACCCAATCAGAAGCTGAGGTTTTGCAAAAAATAAGCCCTGATCTACTTAATTCAGTAGAAGCATCAGGCTTGATTGTTGTCGTTGAAGGCAGGCGCTATTTACAGGGACAGGTGCCTGAACCTGCGGCCATTGATGCGCTCTTGGATTGGTTGGGCAAGCAGCCAGTCACCGATGTTTGCAGTTGCGATAATTTGCCCGAACAATTCCCGCCCGCCAGTGCCTATAAAGAAATAGTCTCAGGGGTTATAGTGACGACGCTATCCAGTGATATGCGCAATTGTCTGGTGTGGCTGCGTAAAGAGAAGACGCGCACGGTAAAATGGGCGGGCAGTTACCAACAAGGTCTCGTGCAAACCCCGGCGGGTAATTTTCAGCTTAATCCTCGCAGCTCCTTCGAAAGCTGGACAGAATTATCGCGTGGCCACAGTGCGCCTTGGACGACCATGGAGATCAACATTGTCAATGCCTTTGGAAAAACCCTGTCGAAAGGTTTGGCGCAGAAACATAACACACTGCTAAAAGAAAATGAACGGCTGGAGCTTTTGGGGCGCTTGCACAAAATTGCCAGTCGGTTACCGGGGGTGGTCTACCAATTTCGATTACAAGCCGACGGCAGCACCCGCTTCCCTTACGTCAGCGAAGGGGTTCGTGATATATACCGGCTCAGCCAGGAAGAGGTTTACGAGGATGCGTCCAAAGTACTTGCCTTGGTTCACCCCGACGACTACGACGGACTGTGGCAATTCGTTCAACAATCCGCACAAAACTTGACGCCGTTTACCCATGAGTTTCGCAGCAATTCAGAGCATCTCAAGCCACCCTAAAAAAACAATAGCTTACGATGTA
>JBAXTQ010000184.1:0-7786 GCA_037130115.1 Methylococcaceae bacterium | reverse complement strand
CAACAACCGGATAAGATTGTGGTTCGCTTTGCTCACACAATCTATCCTTATTCGTTATGGTAGGTGCTGTGTTCATGGCAAATTGGAGTAGTTTGCCATAATCTCATGAACTGGGTGTAGAATTGAGCGAACCGTGAGAATAAATACCTGACAACAGTCATTATGAATTTTGCATCCGATAATTGGGCTGGTGCGCACCCTGCCATTGCGCAACGTTTGCTGGAAGTCTCTCCAGGATTTTCAGCGCCTTATGGCGCAAGCACACTGGATCGCAAGATCGAGCAACGGTTTAACGAACTGTTTGAACGTGAAGTGGCGGTTTATTTCGTCAGCACCGGCACCGCCGCAAATTCGCTGGCACTGGCTGCTGTCAACCGTCCGGGTGGCGTTTCTTTTTGTCATCGGGAAGCGCACATGCTCGAAGATGAATGCGGTGCACCGGAGTTTTTTACTCATGGCGCACGTCTGGAGCCGGTAGATGGGGCAAACGGTAAAATTGACCCACACAACCTCAAGGCCGAAATCGGGCGTTTCCCGCCTGATTTTGTCCATGCGGGGCAACCGATGGCGATTTCCATTACCCAAGCTACTGAAATTGGCACGCTTTATCAGCCGGATGAAATTACCGCTATTGCCGGGGTTGCACAAACTTACGGCCTACCTTTGCACATGGATGGGGCGCGTTTTGCCAATGCCTTGGTTGCGTTGGCGCTAACGCCCGCAGAAATGACCTGGAAACAAGGTGTAGATATTGTTTCTTTCGGTGCCACCAAAAATGGTTGCTGGTGTGCAGAAGCCTTGATATTTATGAATCCCGCTGTGTCTAAAGACCTGCCGTTTATCCGTAAACGCGCGGCGCAATTACTGTCCAAAAGCCGATTTATCGCGGCTCAATTTGACGCTTATTTATACGATGATCTTTGGTTAACTATGGCGCGTTATGCCAACGCCATGGCTGAGCGTTTGCAAAAGGGCATCGTAAATTCTGCCCAAGCACGGTTAGCCTGGCACGCAGAGGCTAATGAAGTGTTTATTATTTTGCATAAAGCACACGCGAACCAACTCCAGGAAAAAGGCGCCGTTTTTTATCAGTGGAATCCGCCACGCGCAACACCAGGTCTGTTAGGTGAAAATGAAGTGTTGGTGCGTTTGGTAACCAGTTTTGCGACGGAGGCGGATCAAGTGGACCGCTTTCTTGAGCTGTTAAAGTGATCATTTATGTTGGCTATCAACTAAGCCGGAACAATGTGAATATAGATGTCCAGATAAGTTTTGTCCTTTGCTAATGCGACAATCCATCTATAGCGCCAACATATAAACCAGCTGACTGACAAAACTTATCTGAGTAACTATAGACGCTGTTATTCAGTGTTCAAGTTCGGGTCTTCTGACTTTGGCGTGATCCAGTAATATCAAAACAATCAAATGGTTATGAGATATTTTTAAAATCTTTAGATATGCACTGTAACCATTTTTTAGCACCTAAAATGCTATACCAAGGGGAGGTATTTATTAATTATCATACAAAACAATCAGTTAGAAAGATTACAAAAACGAAAAAGTAGTTATTATTTTAGAATCTGCCAAGCGATTAATAGGTGTATCATATTGTTTTTTAACTGTTTTATTAATCACGCCAAAGTCAGAAGAGCCTCAAGTTCTGCTTGTGAACAAGTAAAGTCTAATACCGCCTTGTCCCGCCTGGTTTGTAGTTTCGGTTGTTTCCCAAGCGGTGCTCTCGTCGTTATACACCAGTATGTGAGGACACCCAAAGCTCGTTATTCCTGACGATTACCAAATCTTCATAGGATCGGAACGGGCTACTTTTGTGCCTTAACATGTTGATTAACAACCATTAAGCTTCATATTAAGCCTCTGCGTGGTCGCTATACTTCTTTAAATGTTCTCGTTGAAGCTGAATCAGATGCCTTTGAATAGCATCTTCAACCAAAGGCGATATTTGAAGAAACTTAAAGCCAATTTTGTAAATTGGTCGTAGTTTATTTGGGTTAGTGATTTGGTTATAGCAAACCTTAAAAGACACGCTGTTATCTTCTAAGTCCAAAAACATTAGTTTACCTTGAAATAAGGTTTCAGAAGTCATCCGATCAAAAATTTCTTTGTGATCGTCAAGGGTTGAAAAGCCGGAGAGGCTAATGTCATATACCTTAATGTTAATGGGTTCCGAATCTTCTTCCCCTATCAAATGGCAAATACTGATGTTTGAAAGTGGCATTTTTACCCTATAATAACTCCTACGCTCCATCCAAAATAGTGTGTTTGGAATGGGCATAATAAATGCGGGATCGCCCTTATAGGTCGTCTTTTTTAGGGAGGCTCCAGTGAACCACACTTTGATGCCTCTGTATTGAGTGTCGAATCTAACCTCTTTGACACTCAATATACGATGATTTAACTGTTCGCTGGGTCCATAATCCAAAACCAGTGTATGGTTTTTTTCGTCGATGCTCAGCAAGGTTGTAATGTAAGTCTCACCACAGTTGTCAATGCTAACGCTCAACAGGCATTTATTTTTTATTAATGAAGATAGGCTGTTGCTAATTTGCCGTTGATTTTGAATCCCGTAAGAAGATAAGTTGCTCATTTTATTGATGCTCTTTTGCCCAGAATCGTATTTTCTTCAAGGTATTATTCAACAAATATTAAAATTTGTATGCAAGTATTTCTGCGCCGGTTTATATGTCACAATGAACGTGGTATTAGCCAATACCAATCAATTCCAGCACAACGAAAAAGGATAAATTGTGAGTCTTAATTCATTGGTATCACCTAATACTGACGGCGTGCGGATACCCCCAATAATCTACGGTACGGCCTGGAAGCAAGAGCGTACGGCGGCACTGGTAGCACAAGCAATTTGTCTTGGGTTTCGTGGCATTGATACGGCCTGCCAACCCAAGCATTACAACGAGGCGGGGGTCGGTGACGGCATTGCGGCTAGTCTTCAACGAGAGCTACAGCGTTCTGAACTGTATGTGCAAAGCAAATTCACCCCGTTGGACGGTCAAGACCCGAAGCGAGTTCCTTACGATACCAAGGCCAGCCTGAGTGAGCAAGTGGCACAATCATTTCAAACTTCACTAAAAAACTTGCAAATGACCTATTTGGATTGCTTGATACTGCACTCGCCGTTGGCAAACCCCCGGCAACAACAAGAAGTCTGGCAGGCTATGGAACAAATTTATCATAACGGCGGTGCCAGGCACCTGGGTATCAGCAATTGCTACAACTCTAAACAGTTGCAGCTTTTATATCACAATGCAATTGTGAAGCCCGCTGTTATTCAAAACCGCTTTTATGCACAGACGCAATATGACCGCACTATTCGTGATTTTTGTCAGCAAGAGCGGATAATATACCAAAGTTTCTGGACGCTGACGGGTAACCCTGAGGTTTTGGCACAGGCCACGTTGAAATTACTGGCAGCAAAATATCAACGCAGCGTTGCTCAGGTGTTTTTTTGCTACTTGCACCAAATTGGCATAATTCCATTAACGGGCACGACATCTGAAGCTCACATGCGGGATGATTTGGCAATTACCGATTTTGAATTGACCGGCACCGAGTGCCAGGCAATTGAAGCGTTACTCTTGTAAATTTAAATTGATAATATTTTTTAATTGCCGGCCAACATTTATTGTTGGTTGTTCAGGCTAATGACTTTGCCGTTTGGACTGAACCACACTTCGCCGTTGCCCAGCATTATGCCTTGATCCCGTGCAAACATATTACGTGGGGTGGCATTTGCAATTGCTTGAACAAATTGCACAGTAAAAATTGCGTCATAGTATTTTAAAAATTCTAATGCGTTTCTAATGCGTTTTGAACCTTTTAGAAGTTTCACCGTTATGGGATAGGCAATTAGGGACGCAACTTCATTTTTGTTACCAAGCTTTACGGATTCCCAAAAGTGCTGTGCAATTTGATTAATGTGTTGATCATCTTCCGCGCCTGCAATTTGGTATCTGTGATTTAATTTGCTGTCGCTCTTACTTTGCAAAGCCAAGTAGAAGGGGAGTTTCTTGAGCGGGTTGTCTTGGCTATGCCAATTGCCGGTAATAACTTCACATTGTAGTTTGCTGGTGCCAAATTTCCCCAGAGGGTCTTGTTCTGCAAATTCACCTTCAAAATACCCGGTAATATGCCCTGCTGAGTCAATTTCATCCAGCACCAGCCTTTTACCATCGACTATATTACCCTTAATTGCAATGTCTTTTAGTTGTGTCGTATAAAAGTACGTACCATCAACTTTACCATCAACAACGGCCAAGGCCACTTTAACCCTGTAATTTTCCCCTATAACCCCATCGTAATCGCGAAGACGTGGGTGATTATCGCTTGGGCAAGTTCCATAAGCGTTGGCAGTGAGCACCAAAAAAAATGCAGAAACAATCATGCCAACGGGTATTTTCATAATAATCCTTAAATTATTGCAATTTGACAGTTAATTTACGGCTTCAGGTAACGGTGGGGCAATGTATGGTGGGGGATTCAAAGCTCACATTTTAATAAAATGTAACCGTTATGTTAACAAGAATCACTCTAATAAGCGTCATGTAACTGTAGATTCTTGATTTCATAATCGCTTTTTCTCACATTAATTGAAAACACATGCACTATCACTTCTGGGGACTACTCGACTCCTTGTCTCGCAGCGGAGGCATTAACCTACTTGCCATGCCAATTTCTATCAAGTAGATTTGCAATCCAGAGTCTTGCATCGGTATTAAATAGGCTTTACTGAAGGACTCATTGTAATGGGCATGCCAATAACCGGGGGAATAATGAAGGCCGAATAGGGTTTACAAGTTATCTCGGTCGCGTCTGTTATTTTTCCCTTTACATCAATCCTCGTACCAGCATAATGTGTAGCAACCGGGTTGATATTCTAATATTAAATTCACGGCCACTGTCCAATTTAAATTTTACAATAATGCCTCTTAACAGAAGAAGATCACCTTGAAATATATCAAAGCACCTAGTCCAGCGCGGCTATTGTGTGGTTCAGCCCTTGCGTACTGGTTATCTGGTTTTGTTAATCCTGCATTTGTTGCAATTGCAGTCATGACGCTGCTCTTCATCCCGATTTTTTATAACGATTATTCACATTCCGAAGCACCTGACAAGAAGCAGCCAGCAACTAATCGCGTTAAACCAATCAAGCCAAAAAAATCCGAAAAATCATTCGAGGCTAACGTTAAAGCATCCGCCACTCAATTGTTGAAAAATAATACGGAAAATGTATCAAGTGACATTTTGCCGCCACCAGAGTATCGACCGATGATCAATATTTTGACCTCCAAAACGATGTCTTAAAAAATGCCGTCTGAAAGCCTGACAGAAAATTAAATTACAAATAGTGACCTGTGATACTGAAGGTAAAAAAATGTTCATTGGCACGAAAATTTATTGGCGTTGCTTGATCTGTGAAACATTTCCAAAACGCAAATGCTTGTCGGATCATTATTAGCAAAACTCATAACAACCAATCTTCCAGCTTTAAACCTGGAACTCTGGCAAATTCGCGGGTGTTATGAGTGACAACGGTTATATCGTAGGCAAGGGCAATGGCTGCAATCTGCAAATCATAAGGGCCGATCGGTGTGCCTTAACTTGCCAAATGGGCACGGATGTCGCCAAAGTGCTGCGTTGATTGACCCGCAAAAGGTAAACTTGGCAGCCACTCCAACAAGGTGAGCAAACGAGCACGATTCTGTTCTTTTCGATTGCTCTTGGCCACGCCAAACCATAACTCAGCTTCAACCGGTGCACAGACCCGCAATGTAGATCGGCCAGCACGGCGCACATGATTCAGCATCTTAGGATGCTCTTTAAGCAAGGCAATGGCTGCATTGGTATCAAGCAAATAGATCATCAGTCTAATGCCTCGCGCAGGGCATCAACACCCAAATCTTTATCGCTAATGTCATCAGGAAAATCTTCGCTCAAACCACCTGCTATGGCAGCAAGAAAGGCCTCGGTATCGTTCTGCTGTTTTATATTATGCGGTACCGGCGCGTAACGTTGTTCCAGAAATTCGATGAAATCGAGAGCTTGACGGGCGGCGATTTCTGGGAGGTTAAGACTGTGTTGATAAATACTTTCGGCCAGGTTCATAGGGTATTCCTCAGCTAATTAAGGTGGATATCTTTAGGGTATATCTTTTTGCCTAATCTAGCTGTCATTGTTGACCTAAAACCGAAGGAGCAACAGCTAGATTATTCATTTGTAAGGTGTATCTTTTCAATCAAAAATACAGCAGACCAATACTCCTACCTTAAAATATTTACGATAATAATCAATATATTGTGATTTAAATAAGCGAGAAAATAAAATTCAAAAAGTGTTGAGCAGAACAGATTGCGATTCTATTTAACTTGTTGATTTTCGTATATTGATCGCTTTAAAAAGATCATGTTTTTGCATGCTTTTAACATACAACCTGTTGATTATTAAATTAATTAATATTTAAGGTAGCAGTATTAGTATCTGAGGTCGTATGACCAATCAAAGTCACAATTACTTCATGACTGACCAAAGGGCGACCTCATATTTATAAAGATGTATCAGTTATTTATTTACAGTGACTTAAGATTATTTTCACGCAATAAAAATCAAGTGCCTTCACGGATTGTTAAGTTCGTATTTGTTGGAAGTTTTGGGAGCCTCAATTTAAAAAAAATGAATACCATATTGGGTAAACAGGCTAATTATTTTTTACCCGACTTTTAAACCAGCTGAATAATCTGATTGAGCTGCTCGCAAACCTCAATAAAAAAATCATCCTGCAATTTTCCCAAAGGATGCGGTTTTGCATCACGCATTCGCCAATCGAAAGATTTGGGTTGATGACAAAGTACGTAACTGGTTTTTTCAAGCTTGCGACCTGACGCTTTACCGACGGCAACCGCAAAAGGATTATCGGCATTATAAGCGGCTGTGGTCATCGGTAAGCCAATAACCAAGGAGGTTTTGTTATTAAAAATTTGCGGTGATAACACTAAAAAGGGATGGATGTCGCGCATTTCTTGCCCGACTTGGGGGTTGCAATCAATCCAGATAATGTCTTGACGATCCGGTAACCAAGCGCCGGTTTTTTTTACCATTGTTCTGCGCCTAATCTTTCTTGTACCACCATGGCTTCACCACCGTGCCGTTTAGGGTCAAAAGCAGCCAAGCGCTGTTCCAGCGTCAACGGTTTATTGATTATTGGGGTAATAATAATTTGACCATCGACAACAGTTAAGCGCACGCTTTGATGGGCTTTTAGATGAGCCTCCCGGGCAAGGGCTACCGGCAAGCGCACCCCTAAATTATTACCCCACTGCTTTATATCCAAAACAACTTCAGTCATAACACGTACCTTAATAACATACATTTAAACATTAGTTTAAATGCATCCGGTTACTTTTTCAATAAATACTGCTAAGTAGGTGATCAAAAGTCTTTTAACAAAATAAATTACCGTCAACTTTATATAATCTGCTTGCTGCAAGCACTTTGTCATATTAAGAAATGTTAAAAGACTTTTGAACGATTACTTACCAACTTGCCTTTACTGATAATAATTTGAAAAATATTTCAGGGAAATAAGGCATGTCGAATTGATCAAATTATTAAAGCTCATAGTCGTCATAAGTCTTTAATACGTCCTCTTGGGTAATCCCCAGATAGCGTAGCGTTGACGTGGTGTTGGCGTGATTGAGTACCCTAGGAGTCTGTCCGACTTAAGGTTTAATACTCCATTTTCTTCATAAAAAAGCCG
>JBAXTQ010000183.1:0-7796 GCA_037130115.1 Methylococcaceae bacterium | reverse complement strand
CTTCGTGAACTTCGTGTCTTCGTGGTCTGTAATATCTTTAAGTTGATGTGTATGATGTTATTCTTCCCAAGCCCGACCATCCCTGGCAAGCAAAGCAACCGAGGCAACAGGCCCCCAAGTACCCGCAGGATAGCGCTTGGGCGTATCTTTATAATGATGCCAAGCATTTTGTATGGAATCAACCCAAGTCCAGGCTTGTTCAATTTCTTCGCGGCTAAGAAACAGCGTCGTATTGCCACGCATGGCTTCTAGTATCAATTTTTCATAACCACCAAAAATACGGCTTTCTTTAAAGGTATCAGAAAAGCTTAAATCCAGTTTGGTTTTTTGCAGCTTAATGTGCTCGTCAATGCCGGGTATTTTATTAAGCATTTCAATTTCCACACCTTCATTGGGCTGTAAATGAATAATTAATTTATTGGGTGGCAGTTCACGAAAGCTGTCTTTAAAGATGTTGTGCGGCAACTGTTTAAAGTAAACCACGATTTCAGTGCGTTTTCCGGTTAAGCGTTTGCCGGTGCGCAAGTAGAACGGTACACCTGCCCAACGCCAGTTATCAATATCAACACGCAAGGCGACAAAACTTTCTGTCGTGCTTTCCGTATTCGCTCCCTTTTCCTCAAGGTAGCCGGGTACGGCATTGCCTTTGATGTAGCCTGCGCTGTATTGGCCACGAACCGTTTTTTCTTCAACGTTGTTGCTGGTAATCGGGCGCAGCGCTTTAAGGACTTTTATTTTTTCATTGTGGATGCTTTCAGCTTCCAGATTGACCGGCGGTTCCATGGCAATAAAGGTCAGAATCTGTAACAGGTGATTTTGCAACATGTCACGCAACTGCCCGGTTTTATCAAAATAATCCCAGCGACCTTCAATACCTACTTCTTCAGCGACGGTAATCTGAATATGATCAATGGTATTGTGATTCCAGTTAGTGGTGAAAATTGAATTGGCAAAACGCAATGCCAATAAATTTAACACAGTTTCCTTGCCCAAGTAATGATCTATACGATAAACCTGTTTTTCGTTGAATACGCTGGCGACTTCATCATTGATTTCTTTTGATGAATTAAGGTCATGACCGATGGGTTTTTCCATCACCATCCGCGAGCTTTCAGTTAAAACGCCTGAATGAGCGAGTCCTTGGCAAATATTTTTAAACAAAAAGGGCGCTACAGCAAAGTAATTGACCATGATTCTGGCTTGCTGGTCAATCACGGCATTTAATTGCATGTATTGATCCGGCTGGGTCAAATCTATTTTTAAATAAGAAAGTCGGGCCGAAAATCGCTCCCACACCGTAACATCAATTTCATCACTTAAAAAAGCCTGCAAGCTTTTATGGGCGATATCAATAAATTCAGTGCTGGTTATTTCATGCAGGTCTACCCCGATAATGCGGGTGTCAGGTTCGATAAAATTGGCATTTTCAAGGCGATACAAGGAAATGATCAGCTTGCGTTTCGATAGATCACCTAGTGCACCATAAATTACTAAATCACAGGGGGTATATGTTTTATTGGCTTTCATAAGTTTTTCGTCGAGTAAAAAAATATTGACTGGTGTAAAAGAAACGCAAATTTAATGCGATATGTTAGGGTTTTATTATCGCAGAATTCGCAGCAAGATGCTGTATTGATTGCAATGTCCGGGAGCTATCAGGCCAATATTTTCCTAACTGTTAGAGATATACTCCATATATGTACATACGCACCGGCTCAGAGGGTATTTTTTGAGAGTTAGGCTAGCCAGGTAGGATTGTAGTGAGTGCTGGGTATGGGTTAATTGGTTTCGAATCGAAATTAGTTGACACGGCTCTTGTGTGCTTTTATAGTAGCGATTCACTATCAAAACTTAAGAGGTGTTTATTATGAATATTGCCGTTTTTTATCATGCCGGTTGTCCTGTCTGCTTGGGTGCAGAGCAAATGATAGCTGATGCCATTGACCCTTCAAAGTATCAGGTTGATGTTGTGCATTTGGGGGAACAGACCGGCCGAATAGCGGAAGCCGAAGCTGCCGGGGTAAAGTCGGTGCCGGCGTTAGTCTTGAATGGCCAGGTTTTTCATATTAACTTTGGCGCATCTATTGATGACTTAAAATAATAATAAGGTGAAAAAAATGAGTGGAGAGACACAACAAAAAGACCGGTTCTGGCACTATGTAACTGCCACATTGATTATTATAGTGTCCGTTATTGTTATGATTAAACAAAGTGAGAACGAAAAATTTGCTCCGATTAAGCAGCAGTTGGAAGAAGAAAATGCACAAATGAATATCCGGGTTTTGAACTGAATAGAGTCGTTTAAAATCTTTCAATTACAACCCTTAGGCGATTTCTTATGAAGAATATCGCTGCCTTGCCGGACTTTTTATGCATTTTCCGAGCTGTCAAAATAGTTGTGTAGCCTGTTTTGCAGCTTTGTAGTGAACAAAAAATCCTATGGGCTAAGGCAGTATTCATTATTGGAGATTGCCTTACACTCAATGTTCAAGTTTTTAATTCTTGATTTTGGGGAATTCAGCGATAACAAGCATTAGGCGTAGGCCGGAATAACACCACCCAAGCGTAGCGCGTGGTGGCGTTTCCGGCATCCTCGTACCGGATGCCGGAAACGCTCAACTCGCTTGCGCTTGAAAAGCCTTATTCCGGCCTGCCTCTATTGGCCGTTATGTTACTGGTTATCCAGGATCTATAAAGTCAAGGTAAGAAAACTTAAAGATCGAGTTACATAATAATAAATAACCAGGAGAAAACCATGAAACTTAAATTACCCATCTTGTTAACGGTGCTAGCTCTTTTTTCAAGTACGGCATTGGCAACAGAATATATTTACAGGGACTTGATGGCGAATACGCTGCCTTCGCCTGGCTGTGCTGTAGAGTCAGAGGCGATTGCAATAGCATCAAAACCCTACAATATTAAGAGTTACAGCAAGAAATTTTGTCAGACGCAAGGTTACGGCTGGCATGTTGAGGCAATAAAAGATAAAGGCAAAGCCGCTTGTACCGATTGCAGTGATACCCGTAGCGATAAAAAACAATGCCGTGTGGAAGATATAGTGGTTACCTGCAAACGCATTAAACCGGGTTCTGTCGGTATGTTGCCTGGTAAAAGTTAACGGTGCATAGACATCAATTTAAGACATTTCACCACGAAGACACGAAGTTCACGAAGAAAACCCAAAGAAAAATCTTCGTGTGCTTCGTGGTCTGTAATATCTTTAAGTTGATGTGTATAGGGGCGGGTATTTTGCCGTGTCGTGCGTGGGGTTACTTAATTACAGAGTCGTGCCACAGGAAAACGACAACAAAAACTACTGCCTTCGCCTATTTTGCTGGAGATAATCAAGTCTGCATCGTGACGCATGAGCACATGTTTAACAATAGCCAGACCCAATCCGGTTCCGTTTACTTTCTTGGCGCGTTTGGTTTCAACCCGGTAAAAGCGTTCAGTAATTTTGGGGATGTCGGATTTTTCAATGCCTTCGCCCTGATCTTCAACGGCCAATATGATAGCCGTTTTGGTTTGATACCAGCGCACTTTTACCACTGAATCGCACGGTGAGTATTTAAGCGCATTACCTAATAAATTAGTAAATGCGCTACGTAATTCCTGCTCGTCACCCATAATATGGCCAGTTGATTCCAGGGTTAACTGGATGCGTCTTTCAGCATTTTCAAGGGCATCACCTTCTTTGCAAATCTGGCTTAATAATTCAGGCACATCAATACACTGTGATTTTTTTTGTTGCGTTTCCAGTCGGGTTAATAACAACAAATCATCAACAAGATGCTGCATACGCTCGGTTTGCCCCTGCATTTGCTGGAATGACGTGGTTAATAGCGGTGACTGTTCGTCATCCAGATCCTGCAAGGTTTCCAGATAACCTTTTAATACCGTTAATGGCGTTCTGAGTTCATGGGATACATTCGCCACAAAATCCTTGCGCATTCGTTCCATTTTTTTTAGTTGCGTGACATCTTGCGCCAACAACAAGCGCAGGCCTGCGCCATAAGGTACAATCCGGACTTGCAAGGTAATTTGATGATCGACAGGTGATGGCAAGGTGACGCATTCTTTGTAATCTCCGACTTTAAGGTAATGGATAAACTCGGGAAAGCGGATAAGGTTGGGGATGCGCTGACCTTTATCAGACGCTTTTAAACCAAAAACGTCTCTGGCGGCTTTATTCGCCCAGTCAATTTCATCATGAATACCCAGAACAACGGCGGCATCCGGTAACGCTTCCGTGGATTGACGAAACTGGTTAATCATTTTGCTCAGTTTCTTTTTACGGCGTTTATCATTCTTTTTAAGGCGATAGATATGATAATAAATCTCTTCCCAAATACCGGACATTTTAGGGGCTTTACCTCGACCTCCAGTACTGATCCATCTTTCAAAACGGGTAATCTGAACAACCTGACGCATAATGATGGCCAGCATCAGTAAAAACAGTAAGGGCAGAAAAAGTTTAGTCATTACGCCTACCACCGTAGTTACCAACAACAGTAAAAATACGGTGATAATTTCTCTTTGCCAGATACCCATAGCGTTTAATCCACTAATGAAAACCGATAACCAAAACCACGCACTGTTTGCACCAATTCTTCACGCCCGTATTGTTCAAGAATTTTTCTAAGGCGACGAATATGTACATCAATGGTGCGCTCTTCAATATAAACACTGCGGCCCCAAACCTGATCCAGCAATTGGGTGCGCGTGTAAACTTTATCAGGATGAGTCATAAAAAAATGCATTAACCGAAACTCGGTGGGGCTGACTTCCAATTGCTTGTCGCCAATGCTGAGCCGGTGCTGTTCGGTATCCAGCATTAAATCGCCCAAAGTAATTTGTGCCAGACCCTGAATTTTTCCACTTCTGCGTAAAACAGCGCGAATACGCGCCACCAACTCTTTGGGTGAAAAAGGTTTGGTCATATAGTCATCAGCGCCAATTTCAAGACCTCTCACTTTATCCTCTTCTTCACCGCGTGCCGTCAACAATATAATGGGGATGTCCCGATAAATGGGTTCTTTTTTTAAGCGTCTGGCCCATTCGGCACCACTGATGCCGGGCAACATCCAGTCCAGCAATATTAAATCCGGCAGGTTTTCATCCATGGCTTTTTGCGCCTCTTCTGCATCGGCAGCGGCAATCGGCGTAAAACCGGACTGCTCAAGAATCATGATTAACATGCCTCTGATGGCATCTTCATCTTCTACAACGAGAATATTAAAACTGGACATAATTAATAGTTGGAATACAAATGAACCATTGTAACAAATTGCGTGTTACGATTTTATGACAAAAGCTTATAAACTCGGTTTAGGGTTCAAATAGTTATCGTTTTATAACGACTCAGGCGGTGTTGGCTGTAACTATATAGCACGAATCCCAATGATTATAGGGGGTGCAGCGGATTTTATTTTTAATTTAAATAAGATATTACGCGTTTGCCGGTATTTGTTGTGAGATGTCGAAATCCGCGTCAATCAGTCAAATCCGTGTCACCCGTGTTCTATTTTTTAACGTCTGAGTCCGTTACAACGCCTTATTGTTTAAATTTCTACTCCGGTTGGGTAAGCAATCATTTACAATGCAGTCATTATTTAATCAAGGCTGTGCTGCCGCTGTTATAAAATGACGAATTCAAAAATTTATCTCACTGTACCCTATGCACAAAAAGATGCCGTAAAAGCGCTGGGAGCAAGATGGGATGCCGCTAACAAGAAATGGTTTGTATCTGCCGATAAAGACCTGGCTCTTTTTAAGCAATGGCAACCGCAAGCCGGCGCTTTGGACTTGCCCGCATCAACGACCGGAAAACCAAAGGCGCGTGCTTCATCCGCCACCACCAAGGCTTCTGTCAAAAATACGGTTCTTGGCGTGATGACCCAAGCCGCAGATAAAAACTTTATGGCCTATAACGGCGATCAAGCACCTTGGGAATAATCCTTGTTTTTATACCTTATTAATCACCGCTAACAAATTCGGTTGCATAAAATGAACACATTAAAATACTTGAACGGCTACCCGGTAACGGTAACAGATCAAGTGCACAACCTTATCGATAACAATAAATTGGCGGGGGTGTTATTAAAAAAATATCCGGTTAGTCATGACATCAGAACAGATAAAGCCCTTTATACCTACGTCGTGGATATGAAAAACCAGTTTCTTCGGCAATCCGGGCCGCTTAGCAAAGTGGTTTACGATGACAAAATTGACGTAATCCATCAGGCTTTGGGACTGCATTCGTTTGTATCCAGAGTTCAGGGCAATAACCTGAAATCAAAAAATGAAATCCGGATAGGAGCGATTTTTAAAAATGGCCCCCTTGAATGCCTTAAAATGATTGTCGTGCATGAACTGGCGCATTTAAGAGAAAAACAGCATAACAAAGCGTTTTACAAATTATGTGAGTACATGGAACCCGACTATCACCAACTGGAATTTGATATGCGGCTTTATCTGACTTACCTCGATGTTGTCGGAAAACTTTATTGAAGCAGCGTGTCACTGTTTCCGTTGCACCAAAAACTTGTCCAGTTGATTGGCAAATGCTTGTATATCTTTTGAATTTAACGCGGCAGGGCCGCCGGTATCAATGCCGCTACCGCGCAACGTATCCATAAAGTCACGCATACTCAAACGTTCCTTGATGGTGTCTTGGGTATAGCGTTCGCCGCGTGGATTAATGGCATGGCCGCCTTTGCAGATAACCTCAAAAGCGAGGGGAATGTCGCCGGTAATGACCAAGTCATCTGCACTTAAGCTTTTGACGATTTCATTATCGGCCACGTCATAGCCTGATGATACTTGCAACAGCTTGATATAACGAGAGGGAGGCGTTTGCAGAAATTGATTGGCAACCAGCGTTGTCGTTATTTGAGTGCGCTCTGCCACCCGAAACAAAATGTCTTTAATCGCTTTAGGACAAGCATCCGCATCAACCCATATTTGCATGGTTATTCTCAATCAGTAAAAAATTTATAAGTTCTCTGCACCGTAGGCCACTTGTAAAAAATACCTCGCCACGCCTCGCATCCAGAAATAGCGGATGCCGGAGTTCAACGCCAGCTTGGAAATTATACCGCATGTTTGGTGACGTGAAGCCCGCAAAATCGGCATCGGCGAAGGTGGTGTTTAAGGTCGACTGTAGGGATATGGTTTTTTTAAAAGGGTAATGATTTTTTTATGCTAACGGGTTTTATTCGAGCGGGGCAGTAAAGCATAAAAACTTCCAAGGCCGTTAAGCCTTGGAAGTCTTCAAGAAGAAGGGTGTAGCCATTCAGATAAAGACAGCCATAACATCAATATTGACCGACTTTGACTTGTTTACGGTTAAACTTAAGGTTAGTGACAATAGCTGCCGAGGCGAACAGGGTAGATGAAATAATAAATTCACCTGAAATAAAACCAACCAAACCGGTTATAAATACGGCAGCTGTTAAAATGTCTTTTTGAAGGTCGTTCATGAGTAATCTCTCTTATAAAGTTAAAGGGTTTTTTGAAGTACAGGTTAACTATACAGAAGACTATTATTGTTGACAATAATACTGTGGATATATGCATTGTTTCTTTATTTGATACAATCGATTCATCACCCATTCAGATAAATTAAGGCAGTTCGCAAAAAATAAACCCCCATTTTATAGTTTACACACCCTTAACTTAATGGCAGTGATGCGCCCGACACCTTGTCAATTTGGAATACAAACCCAGGTTTGTACTCCCATGCCAACGCGCTCTTCGACTTACGCCAGTCTTCAGCATTTACAGGCCAACGATAA
>JBAXTQ010000182.1:0-7928 GCA_037130115.1 Methylococcaceae bacterium | reverse complement strand
ATGTAAAAATCTATTTTATCAGATTTGCGCTGGGGAAGTCGGACAGACTCCTAGGTAGTCTGGGCATTGTTGCATCTATTCCTTTGCAAAAATTGTCATTTCACTCGAACGTGATCATAATGTCAAATAGAAAATGGTTGAGCAGTAAATCAATAAAAAATAACTGGGGTAAATAACTGTGGTCAGAGTCAGGTGGTCGGGGACATCCCTACGCGTGATCGGGTTTGCAACCCCGTTCCAAACGTTTGATGCTACAGTTATTCAAAAAGTTTGCATTAGGTATGGTTAGCTGTTTAGTCATGGGCAACATCTTTTCGTTGCCCAACATCCAACGGACAACAGTATAATATTAATACGTTGCTTAATATCATCACACTATTTTAACGTGGAAATATCGGGCAAGGAAAGAAAGATGTACCCGACCACCATAAACAAATCATATAAGCACGTGAATGTGCAAAATGCCGGAGGTTAGCATAGTTTTACTATCCTAATCGCCAGCAGGCTATGGGAATATGTGCGTGAAAGAACCGGCGTAGACTTAAAGGCTATTTTTGAGCAAATGAACGAGTTCCGCAAGAGGTAGTGATTTAAAATGCAAGAGATCTATCATGGCGACTGCCTGGAAATTATGGCAGGGTTAAAAGATAATTCTATTGATATGATTTATCTTGACCCGCCATTCTTTACCAATAAAAAACATGCGTTAAGTCCCAGGGACAGGACGTCGCATTACAGTTTTGATGATATATGGGAAAATCATAAAATCTATGCTGACTATATGCTGGCACGTTTAATAGAAGCAAAGCGAATTCTAAAAGAAACAGGGAGTATATTTATACACTGTGATAAAAGTGCAAATTATATTCTTAGATTTGTTGGTGAAGAAGTTTTTGGTGAAGATAATTTTCTATCTGAAATTATTTGGTTTTATAAGCGGTGGTCAAATTCATCAAGTAATCTCACCCCTAACCATCAGAGTATTTTGTTTTTTTCCAAGACAAAGAAGTATAAATTTAACAAGATTTATACTGACTATTCTGAAACGACCAATATTGATCAGATTTTACAAAAAAGGTCGCGAGATGTTCATGGTAAGGCTATTTATTCAAGAAATAGTGACGGCAGTATAATTCCCTCAGATGAAAAGAAGGGCGTTCCACTGAATGATGTATGGGAAATTCCTTTCTTGAATCCAAAAGCAAAAGAGCGAATTGGATACCCCACACAAAAACCTATTTTGTTACTTGATCGTATTATTGAAATATCGACAAACGAAGGAGACATCGTTCTTGATCCATTTTGTGGCAGTGGTACTACACTGGTCGCAGCAAAATTAAAAGGCAGAAAGTTTATAGGAATTGATGTTTCCAAAGAGGCTGTTGATTTAACAAAGTCACGCCTTGAGACATTAGTAAAAACGGAATCTGCATTATTAAATAAGGGGCGATTGTCGTACCTAAACGCAGATGAAAAGTCACAGGCTATTCTATCGGGTCTTGATATTTTACCTGTTCACCGTAATGCCGGTATCGATGCGATTTTGAAGAGAAATTATTTATCAAAGCCTGTTCCTATAAGGGTGCAGCGCGAGCATGAAACGCTTTCAGAAGCCGTTGGGAAATTATCAAACGCTGCAAAAAAAAGAGGTGCCGAGATTGCTTTTCTCATTGCAACAAATACAACGCAGGATTTATTTGATTGCAATGTTGAAAATTGCATTGTAAAAATAATCAATTCACCCGCACTTGAAATTAATGCCATTATTGATCGCGGTCAGGTTAACAAGTCACTTAAAACGGATACGATAACAAGCACCGGTTAGCTCGGGAAAGCTCCGAAAGCACCCTTTTAATGGAACTGATTTGATATTGATATTCGGGATTGTGATGTTTGAAAGAAAACATGAAAAGCTGGCTCCATTATCTGTTTTTGCCAGAAGGATGGCGGTGTCTGTTGCGTTGGGAGGCATCTTGATTGCCGTTGCTTTATTGATTGGTATTATGGGTTATCATCACATAGCCAAATTTGATTGGATTGATTCTATTTTGGAGGCATCCATGATTCTCGGAGGAATGGGGCCGGTTAATCCACTGGTTACCACGGGAGCAAAAATATTTTCATCCTGTTATGCACTTTTTAGCGGATTGGTGTTTATTGCCGTAATGGGGATTGTGCTTGCACCTATAACGCATCGGATGCTGCACATTTTTCATGTCGATGATGAGGATGTTGGGTAACTCGCAATAAATAACCCCCACCCTGTCGTTCCCACGCTCCGGCGTGGGAATGCCGCCAGTGACGCTCCCGCGTCACGCAACGCGGAGCGTTGCCGGATGAAAAGTTAAGAAAAAAGTATCGGATATAAAGTAGCACGTAGAATTTGCTGAATACAGTGAAACGCATCAATCTTTTTCAAGAGTGATGCGTTGACTGTCTTTACGAATGCTATGGTTTATCCTGTTTTCGTCATATTGGACAACGATAACGCTATTAAACTGCTTTGCGCTTGCGGGCAAAACCGGTTAGGCCGATCAGACCTGTACCAAATAACAATGCAGCCGCAGGAACGGGAACAGCGGCTATTTGTTGTGCCTGAAAGTTAAGAGCCGTATCAGCAACAGCGAACACATAAAATTGGTTAGCCCCGGCGATGCCAGGAACAAAATCATTGTCGTTGGCAATATATAAGGTGTGAAACAATGCGCCGTTATCGTATATGTCTTGACCAAAAGCGACACCTTCAATTTTGGACGGAACATTGGCGCTGGTGATGCCATTGGCATTAAGCTTGCCTACAACGTCCAGAAACAGGGTTTTAGGAATCGCGACAGCTCCTAATGCGGCCGAGCCCGTTAAGCCTGACACTTCAGTTGCGCCGGTGAGGTCAATTTTAAACAACTGCTTGACGACTGCGTTAGTTCCATCCCCCAAGCCTTTACCATCACGCTCATCGACCAAAAATTCATGGTTGTTGATGGCGATAATTTCACTGGCACCTGTACCGGTTGTTAGTTTATAGGTATATTCGTGGGTAGTACCGCTTGCGATGTCAATAGTCACAATGCGAATGCTTTTACCGCCGTCCTGTCCCAACGCCGCTTGCATGATACCTACCAGCATGGTGCCGTCAGGGGTAATGGCTAAACCTTCCATGCCTTTGTTGGTAACGCGACCGCTGGTAGTGTTATTAGCTATCTCGGTAGCGCCAACCGGAGAGAGATTTGGAACGGCCAGATTGGCAGGCAGCGCAAAAGATTTGATGCGCTCACCGGTTGTGCGGTCAAACTGATTGACATAAGGGCCGTATTCATCGGAAATAAACACGCTTTTGCCATCATTAGAAACACGTACGCCTTCGGGGTCGAAACGGGCGTTGCTGGGATTTGCTGAAGTTGAATTAGGAGCACCCAGAGCATTGGCAGAACCAAAGTTATCAGAGCGACCGGTAAAATAATTAGTGTTATTGGTAAGGTTAAGAGTGGGTGCACCGGAACCTAATGGAGTGCCATCAATTTTGTTACCCAAACCGGCACCCGTGCCATAATTTAGCGCAGTGGCGCTAGACAACAAAGTAGTTGCCGTTAATGTTGGCGTCAGGTTATAAGCCAAACCAGTGCCTGAGGTGTTGGCGGTTAAATCCAGTGTTATGGTATGGAAACGCGAAATATAAGACGATGTGTCATCTACCAAAGCATTGTATGCAGTGGCATTCGGCCCACGATCGGGTGTCGCAATAAAAGTGTTGCCACCTGCATAAGCAAGCCCCGAACCAATTCCGCCTAAAAAGTTACCGGCTACACCGTTTTCAAGCAAACCCGTTAAGCCTGACAAATCTTTATTAACGCCGGCAGAGCTACCGCTCAAGCTGCCAATAGCAATCAGTTGGCCTGAAGTGATCGCGGCATGGGCTGAAGTAGCCGCACAAAGTGAGGCTATTACAGCCGAAAGTAACAGTTTTTTATGCATGATAATTCCAAAAAGTTTGCTAAGTTGATAGACCTATAAAGCGATAATACGAATATCTTGTTTTAACAAGACCTGCATTTTTCAATCCCGGTGACATAGGGGAGCGGCTTTACTCAATGGAATAATGCCTGTTATATATTAAAAATAAATGTCATTTTAGTTACAGTTTTGGGTAATGTATTACCTTTGTAGGACATCACTTATGAGCAGTGGGCTTAGGTGTTGGTTACAAAAATAATGATTGGCTAATGAGTATGCTAATCTTTTAATGGAACTGATTTGATATTGCTTCTGCATCGTAAGTATTCACCTCCCCCTTTGAAAAAGGGGGAGAGCAAAGCGAGCGGGCAGAGGGGGATTTATCTAATAAAATCTCCCCTAACCCCTCTTTGTTAAAGAGGGGGACTGAATACTTACGATATTGCTATTCGGGATTGTGATGTTTGAAAACAAATGTGAAAAGCTGGCTCCATTATCTGTTTTTGCCAGAAGGATGGCGTCGTCTGTTGCGCTGGCAGGCATCTTGATTGCCGTTGCTTTAGTGATGGGTATTATGGGATATCATCACATAGCCCGATTTGATTGGGTTGATTCTATTTTGGAGGCCTCCATGATTCTCGGAGGAATGGGGCCGGTTAATCCACTGATTACAACGGGAGCAAAAATATTCGCATCCGGTTATGCACTTTTTAGCGGGTTGGTATTTATTGCCGTAATGGGGATTGTGCTGGCTCCTATAACACATCGGATGCTGCACACCTTTCATGTCGATGATGAGGATATAAAGTAGGGCATAGAATTTGCTGAATGCAGTGAAACGCATCACTCTTTATAAAGAGTGATGCGTTGAGTGTCTCAGCGAATTCTATGGTTTATCTTGTTTTTGTAAATATTGGGCAAGCAAAGCTATTTCTTAAGCAGATTTACGCTTTCTTGCCGAACCCAATAATCCAATCAGGCCTGTTCCAAACAACCAAGCAGCAGCAGGAACGGGAACCGCTGCAACGTTGACGCGATACAAACTAGTCGTTTCGCTTATTTCGCTCGAAACAGCGAGGAAGCTGCCATCATTGTTCGTAAAGAAACTCAGACCTTCTGGACCCACGTCACCTGTAGTGAACAACATATCAAGAAATTTGACATCATTTAAGTTGGTCAGATCCCAAACCATGGTCGCATTGGAACGCTCAAGGCCCAGGAACAACAGATCACGGCCATTAACTTTACCGATGACAGCGCCTTCAGGCTCCGGACCTTTGTTGTCACTACGTGTGTCATCCCAGAGCGTTGGGTAACTGGCTTTGATAATTTGCTCCAGTTGATCGCCGGAATCAAATACTCTGTTACCGTTTTCGTCAAGAATCGAGAACGAGCGTGCGCCAAAAACTTGCAATTGATCAAGGTCACCGTCGCCATCGGTGTCACCGCTGGTGCTAGAAACAGTCAAGCGGTTCAACTTATCGTTGTTAGTCTGCCAATCAGCACCATGCGCCGCAGTAAGCGTTGCATTTAATGCCGAATCAATTTTTGCTGGTAATAAAGCACCGACGCGTACTTCGTCATTGCCACCGGGCCAATCGGCGCGCGAATCCCCTTCATTGGCTGTCACATAGAATTGATTGCCGTTGTTGGTAAAATTGGCTATACCATCAGGCATGTACATGCCCATCACGTTCCAGTTTTGGATATTACCGTTCAGAACGGTAGTACCTGTTCCGTCACGATCGGAGGCATCCAGTCCGTTGCCTGCCAAGCTGTGATCTTTTAGACCCAAGGCTTTGATGCCGGTGACCGTTGCCGAGGCGATATCGATAATGGCCACTGAATTGGCTTCTTGTAACGTCGCATAGGCTTTAGTGCCATCTGCGCTTACCGCGATGTATTCAGGTTCAAGATCCTGCGCCACTGTGGCATTCGGACCAGTCAGGCGGACGCCGCTCGCCTTAAGGGCGGCGGCTTGAGCGTTAAAACTGTCGAAACCCGCTGTCTGGGTGTTATAAGTACTGGTATTGATGATGCTGACCGAGCCGACAGGATCGCCACTGGCACCAATCAGATAGCTGCTAGGCTCGGCTTCGTTGGCCACCAGTAGACGGCTGCCGTCCGGCGTATAGATTACTGCGTCAGGATTTGCACCGACAGTCACATCCGCTAGTTTCGCAAAAGTGCTGGCATTATAGAGCTGTACCAGACCGGCATCAGTCTTTACAGGCGCTGTAATCGCAATAGCGGCTTGACCATTTTTAACAGCAACGCTATTGATGCCGCCAAGTGCTTGAGTAGAAAAGCTTTGGGCCAAAGTACCATTAAGATTAAGTATGTCAATCCCGCCTTGTCCAATATTAGCTTGGTTGGCATCAGTACCTGCAACCCATAAACGATTGTTCACGGAGTCGTAAGAAACGATCTCAGAACCCATTGAGTTTGATCCGTTGGCTGCTGTGTGGTTGAAAGTCCACTGAAAAGCGGAAGTGAACCCGCCGGCAGCGTTTGCGGAAGTTGTAACACATAGTGAAGCTATAGCAGCCGAAAGTAACAATTTTTTATGCATGATAATTCCATAAAGTTTTGATAAGTTGATAGACCTATAAAGCGATAATACGAATATCTTATTTAATAAGATATGCACTTTTCAATCCCGGTGACATAAGGGAGTGGCTTTACTTAGTGGAATAATGCCTGTTATATATTACAGATAAATGACATTTTAGTGACAGTTTTGAGTAATGTAATGCATTTGTAGGGCATCACTTATGGAAGGTGAGGCTAGGTGTTGATTATAAAAAGATTTTGCTAAGGCAACTCGAAATAAATAACCCCCCAATTTATTGTCTCCACACGCTTAACTTAAAGGCAGTGACGTACCCGACACCTTGTCAGTTTAGAATACAAACCCAGGTTTGTACTCCGACTTTTAGGCAACTTACAATAAATAAACCCCCAATTTATAGTATCAATATACTTAACTTAATACCATTGACGCGCTCCGACACCTTGTCAATTTGGAGTGCAAACCTGGGTTTGTGCCCGTCCATTAGGCGGCTCATAATAAATAAACCCTCAATTTATAGTCTCCACACGCTTTGTACACAGCATTGTAGAAATTATTAAGTCGGTGAACTCCCAGGGTCAGGCAATGATTGGGTATTTATTGCGAGTTAACTAATGAGCATGATGGCCTTCCACTGACATCAATTTCTTAACGAAGGGATCATTTTCCATGTCACCAAAATCAGCGGCGTCAATCTGCCGGTAATTGGCAATGGTTTCAAGGTTTATCGGTTTTTTTGGTGCTGCTGACAATGGTGTGATTTCAACAAGTTGAAGTTTTACCGTGCCGGTTTTATCTTTTCTGATGATACTTGCCGGCAACTGTTCGGTTGGCAGCCAGAGCACTTCTATAGTTTGTTCGTTTATTTTGCCCGTGCGTACTTCGGCGATGCGACCTAATACGGGTTTGTTTTCAATAGGCTTAAGGGCGTCAAGTTCTTGCTGACTCAACATGTTGGAGAGTTTGTTCCAATCAAAATTCAGGTTATGGGTAGTGCTATCCGCCGGCATATATTCGACAGCGGTTTTGTGAGATGGGTAAAGCTTGCGGTATTGAATGTTGCCGGTAACTGTTTTTTCCCAGACTTCGCCATAACGGCCGCTTTCATCTTGCGTTTGAATCATGTTGGATTTTCGCCAGAAAAACCAGGTAGTTGTTGTCGGCGCTATGGATTTGTCATCAGGCGTTATTGTCGTTTCATAACGGCAGGCAATGTCAGTGATTTGTTGATTGCTGGCGCTATCGGTAAGCCCTGGCATCGAAAAACTGAAAAAGCCAAGGCCGATGATTAGTTTAAATAAATCAGGGTGTTTCATAAATATTACTTTGTATCTAATAAAAACAGTAAGGAATGCGCATGAAATAACTCAGACATCTTGCTCCCTCTCCCTCCGGGAGAGGGTTGGGG
>JBAXTQ010000181.1:0-7946 GCA_037130115.1 Methylococcaceae bacterium | reverse complement strand
TATCGCGTCCCCATAAATAATTGGACAGCTTTTCTTTATCGCCCGATTCAATAATTCCGTTAAGTTCCTGGTCACCGGAGCGGGTGGCAATCTCTTCAAGCAAAAAACAGGGGTCAGGTCTTGCAAAATCACATAATACTATAAAACCAAGCGACAGGCTTCTGATTTGCTTGATTGCAAGACCTTACCCTTTTGTTTTTCAGTGGCATTTAATTGCAAGCCTGCTCCGGGTTTTAAAGTGTATTTTCTGTATTCATTGTATGATTTTATAACTCACAGTGGACAATGGCCTAATAAACATCCCTAACATAACGTTTGTCTTTTTTCAGTTGATTAACGTATTCAATGGCTTGCTGTTCAGATAACTTGCCGTGCTCGGCGATAACTGTATGTAATGCCTGATCGACATCTTTTGCCATTCGGTAAGCATCGCCACAAACGAAGAAATAACCACCCTGCTCTAACCACAAAAACAATTCAGCGCCTTGTTCAAGCATTCTGTCTTGTACATAAATTTTGGCGTCCTGATCTCTGGAGAACGCTAAATCCAAACGTGTCAGCAAGCCACTTTCCTGAAAGCTTTCCAATTCCTCACGATAAATATAATCAGTAGCAGCGTTACGATCACCAAAAAACAACCAGTTTTTGCCGGGCGCTTTCCGGTATTGGCGCTCCTGCAAAAAAGCACGAAAAGGTGCAATACCGGTGCCGGGACCTACCATAATCATGGGCAGGCTGTTGTCTTCAGGCACCCTAAAAACCTTGTTGGCAGTAAAGAAGCACCGCACCTTGGTTTCATCATTAACCAAATCAGCCAAAAATGTCGAACAAACGCCTTTATGGGATCGGCCATGGCTTTCATAACGCACACTGGCAACCGTCAAATGCACGGCATCCGGATACTGCTTGCCACTGGAAGAAATCGAATAGGCCCGATGTTGCAAGGGTTTTAACAGGGCTATAAATTCGGCGGCCGTAAATTCACAAAGCGGAAATTGCAATAATAAATCCAGCGTATCGCGTCCCCATAAATAATTGGACAGCTTTTCTTTATCGCCCGATTCAATAATCCCGTTAAGTTCCTGGTCACCGGAGCGGGTGGCAATCTCTTCAAGCAATTCTTTACTGGGTGCCTTGATCTCAAAATGCTCACGTAATGCAAACTGTAAGGGCATTAATTCGCCATTGACCGGTTCATCTTCATCACCCTTGCAACCAATCGCTTTGATAATGTCGGCAACCAACTCGGAACAATTGGTAGGCACCACGCATAAGGCGTCGCCCGCTTCGTAAGTTAAGCCTGAACCCGCGATTGAAATTTCATAATGACGGGTTTCTTTAGACGATGAAGCGTCCGTTAATAAACGATTAACCAACAGTTTGGCAGGAAACGGGTTTTTCCGGTGGTATTCAGGTTTACCGGTAGCTACGGCCTCAGTTTCAACGACTGTCGTAGTAACGCCGCCTGCCAAGAGTGGAATAACTGCCGTCATCCAGCGTTCTGCCGGTTCTTCAAAATCGACATCGCAATCGGTACGGTCATAAACGCGTGTTGCACCCAGTTCAACCAGTTTATTATCCCAGTCTATACCGGCTTGACAGAACAAATCATAACTGGTGTCACCCAAAGCCAATACCGAGAACTGCATGCCTTCAAGTCGAGGCATGGTCGCTGCGCAAACGCCATCCCATAGCATTTGCGCATTATCCGGCATTTCGCCTTCGCCGTAGGTGCTGGTAATAATCAGCAAACAATCTATCGAAGACAGTGCATCCGCTTCAATTTCATCCATGCTTTTTACCAACGGCTTCAAGCCGTAAGTTTTAGCAACGGCGGCGGCGTCATTGGCAACCGATTCGGCTGTGCCTGTTTGGCTACCATACAGTATGGTAATCAGTCGGCTATCCGTTTCAGTAACCAAGCCAGTGCTTTGAACCCTGTGCGTATGCATTCCGGTAAAAAAACCGCTTAACCAGGCGCGTTGGGTCTCGTTGTAGGGTGCATCAAATGGTAGTTGAGGTGATTTCATTTCAGTTATTAACAATTCAATTATTAAAGGGTATTTTATAAAATGTCCAATTTAGCGAATATCAAGCCGTTTCTTCGTTCAACATGCCCTGAACAATGCCCAACCCCAGGAGTCCGGCCAAATATTCTTCAATACACGGAATCCCCGTCAACGCCTGTTTATTGATGTTGTCCTGTTCAATAATCCAGGCACTGGAGCCAATGGAATAAATACTTTGCACCGACCGGTTGATTAACGCTGTTTTGTAATCATTTAGACGTTTGCTCGCCATCAAACAGGCCAGTTGGTCATCGCTGTAATTGCTGTAAGCTTCGCGCGTACTTTTAACCAATGCTTCCTGCAATTTACGGGGACGCTCAATAATCAGTTTACGCGCCGCCTGCTCTATTTGACTTTGCGAACGAAGCGCTTCGGGTAGCTGTTTAAGCAAGTCTTTAGCGCATTGCCTTGCTTTTTCAAGCACTGCAAAACTATTAACCAATTTAAATGTTAATGCTTTATCGGTTGTGCCATGACCGGGTACCGCGCCACCAAACAATGGTTGTGACGTTTGGTAGGCCACTTTGACCTGCTCGATTTGCTGTTGCGCCAATGCTTGCGACAATTCTTCGATCATTTCTTTACGATCCATCGATTGTTGCAAAAATTGTGTGGTTTGCGTTTTATAAAGCCATAAAGGCATGGCAAATTTAAAATGCTGGCGCTCGGACTCCCAGTTATTGATTAAATTTTGAGCCTTACTGGATTTTGCATAGTCCACATGTTGTTCAAGCATCGCCAGAATAAACTGCTCATGCGCACGCGCCGCATCAGTATCTTCGGTCAGGGTATGCAAAGAAACAGACGACTTGTCGTACAAATTTTCCAGTAAATTTTCAGGATCATATTGGTAAGCATTACCACCAGACATGCCGTTACAAAAACCTTTACCAAAACCGCCGATGTTCAAAACCGCACCGTTGGTCATGTATTCGCAAGCAAAATCACCAACGCCTTCAACGACTGCCATTGCACCCGAGTTTCTGACGGCAAAACGGTCTCCGGCTTCACCATTGATAAAGACTTTACCACCGGTAGCGCCAAACAGGGCAAAGTTACCAATCAACACGTTATTGCCGGGGGTTTTAATACCACCACCGGGCGATTCAACCACTAAAGTTCCGCCACAAGCAGATTTGCCCACGCCATCATTACAAGTGCCCAAATGCTCCATACGCATCCCGTCATTTAAAAACGCCGCATAGCTTTGCCCGGCCGATCCATGGGTACGAATAACGACACTGTCGGGTGCCAGATAACGACGACCTTGCTCGTGGGTATAAATAATTCTAGAGTCGGTAACTTGCTGTTCAGTCAATTCGTAGGCCAGCATCCGTTCAATATCAATCGCCGCCTGTCCACCGACGGTTTTATTGCAATTATTCAACTTAAAGGCAGCGCCTTCAATGATAACTTGTGATTGTTTGCCGTTTATAAGCGCCGCTTTTACCTGTTCAATAATTTTA
The DNA here is from genome assembly GCA_037130115.1 of Methylococcaceae bacterium. Taxonomy (GTDB): domain Bacteria; phylum Pseudomonadota; class Gammaproteobacteria; order Methylococcales; family Methylomonadaceae; genus Methylobacter_C. The sequence continues at coordinate 4,411 of JBAXTQ010000181.1, read as the reverse complement.
TCATCAACCGTAAAAGCGGCTTCCAGATAAACAGGTTTTGGAATCACAATGACTTCGACTTTAGCCAGCATTTTGGTTAAATCAAGTTGGCCGACCATGGACGGGTGGTCAATTAAATGCAGCAAATCAGTTTTACCACGAATCTCCTGCAAACTTTTATAACCTAACACAGCCAGTATTTCCCGGACTTCGTGCGCCAAATTCATAAAATACTGCGCTAATACCCGCGAGTCGCCTTTAAACTCTTCATGTTCAGTGGTTAACCCGGCCGGACATTTAATATTGCAGTTTTTCGCCATCACGCAACGCAACATCATCAGTACCGTTGTACCAAATTCAAACGAATCGGCACCTAAAATAGCGGACTTAACCACATCCAGTCCACTTTGATGAGCGCCACTGCCACGCACGATTACTTTATCGCGCAAGCCGTTGACAGCCAAAGCCTGATGAACTTCAGCAATACCAATTTCGGGTGAACGGCCACTGTTTTTCAGACTGGTAACCGCCGCCGCACCAGTACCGCCGGTATTTCCGGCAACGTTGATAACATCAGCGCCTGCTTTGGCAACACCCACCGCAATAGTGCCGATACCTTCAGAAGACACCAGCTTAACGCCGACCTTTACACGCGCCGCTTTGGCATCATGGATTAACTGCCCTAAATCTTCAATCGAGTAGGTATCATGATGGGGCGGTGGACTGACCAACTCAACTCGAGGAGTGCCTCCCCGTAAAGCGGCAATTTCAACAGAGACTTTAGTGGCCGGTAATTGGCCACCTTCGCCCGGTTTTGCGCCCTGCGCTATTTTTATTTCAATTTCTCTAATATTAGGATCAGCCAGATAACCGGCCCAAACTCCAAAACGTCCTGAAGCAAATTGCTTGATATTACAAGAACGCAAGGTGTTAAAACGACTGGAATGTTCGCCGCCTTCACCGGAATTACTTAAAGCGCCGACTATATTAATACCTTCGGCAACCGCTTCATGGGCTTCGGCCAGCAAGGCTCCATGACTCATGGCACCTGACGCAAGCATTGCCGTGATTTCATGCGCTGGCTGAACATCACTTAAGGCAATAGGATTACGAGTCACTTTTATGGCGTTTAAATAGTTTGCCAACAGACTATCGCTATCAGCAACTTTTATAAGCAAACTGTCTTCTGCCACAACCAGACTAAATTCAGTATTGGAAAAACGCTTTTTAAAATGTTCCGCTAACTGTTCCAAACGCTGTGCAGAAGAACTCTCTGTCAAACCAATCCGGTAAGAAGCATCATCCAGTGTTTTTGCAACGCTTAAACCACGAATTAAATAGTTAATGTTACCGCGTAAATTCTGTTTACCCAGGATACGGTCAAAATCGGCGGTAGAAATTGCCGCGCCAACATCTGCCGGAAAAGCCATAATATCCCGCAAGGAGGCAGGTCTTGAATCACGCTCAAGATACAGATTTTTGGCAAAACTACGATAAGCCGGAGTAATACCAAAACTGTCAATTTGTTCCGGCGTACGTTTTTCGTAACCGGTGTCAATATAAGCGGTATCGCTGGCTACGGGTGATTTGTCCTGAGGAATATATAAAATCGCCTCATCGGTCATATTGATATATTCTCTGACCGCCGTATTCCCGTAAGAATGGCCGGCACCATCCTGGCGTTCTTTGAATAATCCCAAGAACGGAATGTCTTTTTCTTCACGAACTGCCAAGGCTTTTTGATGCCATTCAGTGACACTGGCGGCAATATCCGCATAGCGCACACCGCCAACCGAGGCGTGAATGTTAGGAAAATAAGGGCTTAATCTAGGTTCATCCGTATCCAGATAATTGGATTCAAAAAATTCACCACCGATATAACTTTCCACAGTACATAAACCAAACTTACCCATGGTTTTCATCAGTGATTTCTCGGCACCTTTTTGGAATTTATCGAGAACTTTTTGCTGCTCTGCTACCGGATAATGACTGATAACACGGTTGTAGACACTAATAGGGCAAATGGCTGAACAACCAAAACCCAACAGGGTGGCAATATCATGCGGACTGGCCGCTTGTCCGGTTTCAGCGATTAAGGATGAATTAAAACGCAAGCCTTGCTTAACCAGATGCTGATTAGCCGCTGCAACCATTAATAAGGCAGGAATAGCCGCAAGCTCCGGACTGATAACAATGTCGCTTAAAATAATAATGCCGACGTTGTTTTTGGCCGCTTGTTCGACCTGCTCGCAAACCTTTAATAAAGCGGCTTCCAGAAGATTTTCATTATGCTTGGCATCATTGAAATCAGGCTGGTAAACCATAGGCAGCGTAACGGTACTGACGGTAGATTGTCTGCGAATTTGTTCCAGATGCGTGCGCTGTAAAATAGGCGTATCGATGACCAGTTGCTTGCTTAATTCATCAGAAAAAGTTGGTTTTGCACCCAGTGCCACACGCAAGGTCATGCCGTCACTTTCCCGAATTGAATCGAGCGGCGGATTGGTTACTTGTGCAAATCGCTGGCTAAAGTAACGCGACATGCCGCCTTCTGCACTGGAGAGTGCGTTGGGCGCCAAACCGTAACCCATGGCGGATACTTTTTCCGCACCGGTTGCCAGCATCGGATCAAGCAGAAATCTGAAACTTTCCTGATTAAGTGAATACGCCGTATGTTGCTGATCTACATTAAATGCGTGTTCATTACTGATTTCAGCCAAGTCCACCAACGGTAATTCAGTCAGATGAATACAGCGTTGCGCCAGTAAAGCCTGATAATCCTGCTCACTCGCCAGACGATCCATCACTTGATGATTATTGTAAGTTTCGCCGGTGCTGTGATCAAAATACAGCATACCGCCCGCTTCAATACGACCACGCTTCAAAATGTCTTTAGGTGGGAAATCAATTTGACCGGCTTCTGACATCACTGCCAAATATTCATGGGTTTCTACTGAACGCAAAGGCCGTAAACCCAATCGATCCAAACGCGCACCCACACGAATACCATCATTAAAAATCAAGGCCGCCGGGCCGTCATTTTTTTCTTCATACAAACTGAAATATTCCAGCATCGCACGAACAGCGGGCGACAAGGTGGTGTCGTTTTCCCACGCGGGTGGCATCATCGCCAAAACAGCCGTGACAATATCCATATCATCTTCGTTAATGCGACGGGTCAGCGTTTGATCCAGACGTCCGGAATCTGATTGTCCTTTAGGGAAAATAAGATGCTTGTTATGTTGCCTGGCAATTGCACTTTCACTTAAACGATTTTTCTTGTCCGTATTTAACTCACCATTGTGCGCCATATACCGAAAGGGCTGAGCCATCATGGTGGCGGGTGCGGTATTGGTAGAAAAGCGGGTATGAAAAAACAGCGTAGAGATTTCGTGATCGGTATCGTACAAGTCCTTAAAATAAGGAATAACTTCAAACGAATTTAAGCGGCCTTTGTAAACCTGGGTGCGTGAACTCATGGATAACGGGTAAAAACCAGTCAACTCAACACGACTAAAGCCTTCCACTTCAATATCCAGCAAAGCGGCCTGAATATGCTTTTCAAAGTCTTTATGCGACGCGTCTTTTAAACTATCCGGGCGACCAAATACACACTGCTTGATCGGTAACTGAGCTTTTACCGAGGCGGCATTAATAACATCCAGATCAACCGGGATAGTGCGCCACAGAATAATCGGCAAGTTAAAATCTTTAAAATGCCGTTCAATCAGCTCATTGGCAGCCGAATCAAAATGATCGTGATCTTCCGGAAAAAAGAAATTGGCAACGCCAAACTGACCGAGTTCGAGACTGTCGACACCGGTTATTTTACGAAAAAAATTGAGGGATAAATCAATATTAACGCCTGCACCATCGCCTATACCTTCAGCACTCATACCACCACGATGGGGAATGGTGCATAAAGCTTCATGGGATTTAACCAGTAAATCATGAGTTTGTTTACTCTGTTTGTGAGTGATAAAACCCACACCGCAGCTGTCCTGCGATAAATCAGCGTTGTAAAGCATAGCGTTTTTATTACCTACTCGGGAATTTTTATTCATTTTCCAGACCGTACTCTCTTCATGTCGTTATGTGCAGCGTTTAGTGTCGGTATATCAATGGTCATCAGAATTATCTGTACCCGATTAACGCCTTAAATCACTGTGAAATTATTTAAAAATCACTTAGGAATACGCATGAAATAACTTAGGCATCTGCTCCCTCTCCCTATGGGAGAGGGTTGGGGTGAGGGAGTATAAATGGTCAAGTTATTTCATGCACGATCCTTAATAAACCTGAGAATGTTAGCATGATCAAGCTAATTTGTCATTCAAGCGCTGGAATTTGTTATATTTAAAATAGCAATAAGGAAACATCCCGTTGGGATGAGGCAAAGATTGGGAAGGGGTCTGTATTACCTCCCCGATCC
>JBAXTQ010000180.1:0-8077 GCA_037130115.1 Methylococcaceae bacterium | reverse complement strand
TTATAATGAAATTCTACCCTAAATTGGTAAAGCATTCTTCGGAAATCACCTTAAATCAAGCCGATAAATTTATTCTTGCCATTGTCTTGGTGGATGGTGTTAACCATCAAGGTCCGTATTACTTAAAAAATCCTTTTAATCAAGAACCGGATTTTGGCGTTGCCAGTATTAATTATGATTTAAAAGAGTTACTTTCCAAAGTCGAATGCCTATAATGTACATAAATACTGTACAGAATAGGAGTGTGTATGAACTCAGTCAATGTCACCGAATTACGCCAGCACTTGCCGGACTATCTTAAGCAAGTACAACAAGGTGAAGAAATTGCAATTACCTTACATGGAAAAACTATAGCCCGCATCGTGCCGGATCGTAAAGAAAGCCGACGTGAAGCTGCTTTAAAACGCTTGGAAGCCTTGCGTGGCACAGTAATTATCGGTGATATTCTCGCCCCCTTGGATGAAGAATGGACGGGCGATGCTGACAATCTGTGATACCAATATCCTGCTTTTTTGGGCAGATCGCAGGGATCGCTTAACCGCTACAGCCTTGGAAACACTGGAAAACGGACGAGCGCAAGGTACTCTTGCCTGTGCCGCTATTAGTTTTTGGGAAATTGCTTTGCTGTTTCGCAAAGATCGTTTGGTCTTACCGACGCAACACACCCCCACGTCTTACATGGAAGATATTGTTGACTCGCTTGATTTAACTATTCTCCAGCTTACACCCGCCATTGCTGCTTTGGCTGAAAGCGGTATTATTGCTCATGGTGATCCCGGTGACAGATTAATTGCGGCGACCGCTATGACACATCAGGCACCACTTCTTACTGCGGATGGAAAGCTCCGCACCACGCCCGGTTTACGGTGCATTTGGTAACCCACTTTTTAAAGGCTAATGACGAATACTTCTCGCTAAAGCCATCTTTTTTGACTAAAATTGTCAAAAACAACACTTTAATTAGAAGCAAAAGCCTATGTTGATTCAATTTAGCGTAAAAAACTGGCGGTCGATCAAAGATCAGCAAACCCTTAGTATGGTCATGGCGACGGGGAAAGAAATGTGCGAAACCAACACCTTTCTTCCAACAACGCCTAGTGCCTCCGAATTGCTTCGCTCCGTCGCTATTTATGGTGCAAATGCGGCAGGTAAATCAAACTTGCTAAAGGCACTGGAAATCATGCAAGAAATTGTTGTCGAATCGGCCAAAGGTCAGCATGGCGAACCACTGCCGATGGTGCCTTTTGTCTTGGACAGTGACACCGATCAAGCACCTTCCGAATTTGAAGTCATTTTTATCGCCGAAGGTATTCGTTATCAATACGGTTTTGCCGCCAATACGCAGCGTATTACAGAAGAATGGCTCATGGCTTTTCCGCTTGGCAGAGCCAGGAAATGGTTCGCAAGAGAATGGGATGCCCAAAAGAACGAATATGTGTGGGACAGGGGCGCTTCACTCGCAGGCCCCAAGCAGCTTTGGCAAGATTCAACCCGTCAAAATGCCTTGTTTCTATCCACGGCTGTGCAACTAAACAGCCTGCAATTACAACCCATTTATAACTGGTTTTCAAAAACCTTACGCTTAACCAATGTCTCTGGCTGGGCACCCGCGTTTACGGCCTCTTTGTGTAAAGAACGGGATCAACTTGAACAAGTGTTGGATTTTCTTAAGGCGGCTGATCTTGATATTCATGATGTGATTGTTGAACCGGAAAAATTAACGGCAAAGCATTTACCCGCTGATATGCCCGAGGATGTTAAAGCAAAGCTCTTAACTGATCTTAAGGATCAATTGGTTTATGACATTAAAACTGTCCACTTGTCCAAGCAAGGTAAACTGGTTAATTTTAGTTTTGCTGATGAATCAGACGGCACCCGAAAGTTTTTTGGTTTCGCCGGGCCTTGGCTGGATTCTTTAAAAAATGGTTACGTACTTTGCATTGATGAGTTACACGACAACCTACACCCAAAAATGGTGCAGTTTTTGGTGTCACTTTTTCATAACAACCAAACCAACCCGAATAATGCCCAATTAATCTTTACCACACACGAAACCTCCATACTCAATCAAGACGTGTTTCGTCGTGACCAAATCTGGTTTTGTGAAAAAAGTACCGACCAAGCCACCAAGGTTTTTCCCTTAACAGATTTTAATCCGCGTAAAGGCCGAGAAAACCTCGAAGCCAATTATCTTGCCGGACGTTATGGTGCCTTGCCTTATGTCCGTAGCTTAAAAATGGCTAAAAGCGCCTAAATGGGGAGCGATAACCTGTTTCAAAAACGTAAAGCCAAAGCGGACGCGGATACCCGACGTCGTAAAGCCAAACGTGACGCTTACGCAAAGGTGTTAATCGTCTGTGAAGGTGAAAAAACCGAACCCTTGTATTTTTCCGAACTGGTCGACCATTACGAAATTCATAGTGCCAATGTCCGTGTAACCGGCGCTTGCGGTTCTGATCCACTCAGTGTGGTTAACTACGCTGACCAGCTTTACCAAGACGAATTAAGTGCTGGCAGTGGCCCCTTTGATCGTGTTTATTGTGTTTTTGATCGCGATACCCACACCACCTACCAAGCCGCCTTAACCAAAATCGCCGGCTATAAACCGAAAGGGACTTTTTTTCCGATAACCTCGGTACCTTGTTTTGAATATTGGCTGCTATTGCATTTTACTTACACAACAGCGCCTTTTATGCCCATCGGCACTACCAGCGCCGGAGCGACAGTTTTAAAACAATTACAGACTTATTGGCCGACTTATAACAAGGCCGCTAACGGCACATTTGCCCATACACTCCAAATAAACAACGATGACTTAGGCTTTGCTAAAGCCAATGCCAACCGCGCCTTAAGTCAGTCTAACCAACACCACGATGATAATCCTTCTACTCAGGTTCATGAATTAGTGGATTTTTTGCAAAATATAAAAAAGAATTGCACTACATGAGTCATATTAAAAACCACCAAATTAGCATTTTTCAGGTGTCTAATTAAGATGTCTAATTTAAACATAATTGGTTGGATACACGGGGCTTAATCATGAAATTTTGGTTGGGTGTTACTGATAATAAATGGTTTGATTTTCTTTCTCGTCAAGAACTTGATGAAGTTAATTTTTGGCAACCAAGCGCAAAGCCTCTTTTTAAAGAAGCTCCAGTTGGAATGCCTTTTCTTTTTAAACTTAAACGACCTTATAATCATATTGGAGGGGATGGTTTTTTTGTTGCTTATAGCACGTTACCTCTTAGTCTTGTATCGGCTGGACAACCAACCCCTAACGGTAATGCCTGAAAAAATAAATTTGCGTCCAGACCCCGATTACCTCCAGTGGCACTATAAAAATGTTTTTCAAGCGTGAGAATTTTATGTTGCCTAAAGAATTGATGGATGAATTACTTATGTTCAGACGAGAGCGAGATTGGGAACAATTTCATTCCTCAAAAAATCTGAGTGTCTCCATTTGTATTGAGGCCGCAGAACTTTTGGAACACTTTCAATGGGCAAAGGATTCAGAACTAGAAGATATTTTGTTGAACAATCGAGAAGAAATTGAATCGGAAATTGCTGATATAGCAATTCTACTCGCGTATCTTTGCAATGATCTTAATGTTTCTCTGACCGATGCTATTCGACGCAAAATTGCAATCAATAACGTAAAATATCCTGTTGATAAAGCTAAAGGTGTTTCAACGAAATATGATCGCCTCAAATAAAAAATCATATATTTCCGAAAACAGAATTTTAGATTTCTGTGTTGTTTTTGCCTTTTTTTCGTATGATGCTACCCCCAGAAAAATTTATTATCTCAATATAAAACAAGAGCTTAGGTTAGCTTTTAAAGTTATGATCAGCGGTCTATTGGGAATCAAATCTAGTAAAGTACATTTATTAAAATGGGTTAAATATCCGGATGAATGGTCATCGGAACAAGATAACCGACCCCCGGTTTTGGAAGCCTTGCATCAATTAATTCGGGTATTAAATCAATGCGGTGAAAGCGTGGCGGGCGATCTCACTTCCTTATTGCCGAAACGCAGCGCCGCTATCCATCAGTTGGCTACAAAGGCGAACAAATTACAACAAGTCAGTTTGAAGAATAAACCATGATTAAGCAGTTATCATTACGCAATTTTACGGTCTTTAAAGAAGCCGATTTAACCTTTTCGCCAGGACTGAACGTGATTATTGGTGAAAATGGCACAGGGAAAACCCATTTATTAAAATTGGGTTATATCTTTTCTAATGCTTGGCATACTTTGGTTAAGAATCAATCTCTTGTTTCTGATCAAAAAGTCGAGCGATATTTTTCTGAACGACTGCAAAATATTTTCAAACCAGACAAAGTTGGTAACCTGACTACAACGGGTAGCGATGGTAAAAGCAATGTGTCCACCTTGGTATCTGGCAATATTCCCACCGTATCAATCAGGATGCCAAACGAACCGGAAACGCTGCCATTACCTGATGAAATAAAATGGGAGTTTTCGTTTTCAAATCGCTCAATCGACAATGTTGTTTTACAAGAGCGATTAACCAGAAATGCAATCTATGGAAAAGGTCTTTATATTCCAAGTAAAGAGATGCTTTCTTTCTTTGAGGGTTTTTTAGCGTCTTACGAGAAACGCGAATTTCAATTTGACGAAACCTTCCGAGACTTGGCTTTGAATTTATTGACGACCAAACTAAAAAAACCACCTGAATTTATTAAGCTTGGTCTTAATAATTTAGCCGATGATGTGGGAGGGACACTCAAACTGGAAGGTGGTAAATTTTATCTGGTTTCCAGTGGATCTAAATCAAGAGAAATCACCTTGATTGCTGAAGGCATCAGGAAAATTGCTACCTTACTGTATTTGCTTGAAAACGGTAGTCTGGAAGTCGGTGATACATTGTTTTGGGATGAACCGGAAAGTAATCTCAATCCAAAATTAATCAAAGATGTGGCGGTTGCCATTCTGTTCCTTTGTCAAAACGGTATTCAAGTCGTTATTGGTACGCACAGTTTGTTTTTGTTGCGTGAAATCGAAATTCTTACCAGCGAAAAACAGTTTAAGGCAATCCCGCAACGTTATTTTGCCTTAGGCAAAAATGGCGATACTGTGACGGTTCAACAAGGTAATTCAGTTGATGAAATTAATCCCTTCGTGATGCTGGATGAAGAATTGGCACAATCTAATCGATTTATGGATGCGGGTAACGATTGATGGCGATTTTGTCAGAAGGTCTTCTACAGTTTGATTTTAATGAATCCTGCTTGGCTGAGAAATATGATGACTGGTCGTTTTTTCGTAATCAATTTCAGGCTACTTGTGGCGGTGCAAAAGCCGTTGATATTATTTGCCTGTCCGGAAACACCAGTTGGTTAATTGAGATTAAGGATTACCGTCAACATAAACGCACCAAACCACAAGATATTGGTGAAGAAATCGCTCTTAAGGTCAGAGATACTTTAGCAGGTTTGGTCGCAGCGAAAATGAATGCTAATGATCCTGATGAAAAGAATTTTGCAAAAAAAGCCTTACAGAGTAGCGTCATTAAAGTAGTCTTGCACTTGGAACAACCCGCAATACATTCCAGGCTTTTTCCGAGAGCAATCGATCCCGCTTCTGTAAAGCAATCATTAAAGCGACAGTTACGGGCAATTGATGCTAACCCACGTGTTGTAAATAAAAATAACCTACCAGCCACTATGGACTGGGCAGTAACAGGATAATCGATGAGCATTAAACCCTGGCGTGAAATAGCCAAACCCCATAAGGACGTGCTGGAAGGCACTTTTAAACAATCCGAATTTGCAGCAGATATTAGTTTGGTGGCCGCCGGTAAGGCAACCGAGGAATATCAGAATGCCGAGAAGTTTTTTCCCGAACGTTTATAACCGAAGGGATGCGTTTATTGCTGACTTCCGTGGTTCAGCGTTTAAGCGGCTTGGGTGGTGATCCGGTTATTCAGTTACAAACCGCCTTTGGTGGTGGTAAAACCCATACCATGCTGACAGTGTTTCATTTGGCAACCCGTAAAGTGGATACCCGTCTCTTAATGGGTATCCCACCCATTCTGGATACGGCAGGCATTACGGAGTTACCTAATGCACGCGTTGCCTTTCTGGACGGAATTAAATTGTCTTCCAGTCAGCCCTTGGAGCATGACGGGCTAACGGTTAATACCTTGTGGGGTGAACTGGCCTGGCAATTGGCAGGGCAAGCCGGTTTTGCTTTAGTTCAGCAAGCCGATAGTGACGGGACTTCACCAGGTAAGGAAGTATTAATCAAGCTGTTAACGCAAGCGGCACCCTGCGTCATTTTGATTGATGAGTTAGTGGCCTATATTCGTCAATTTGAACCAAGGCAGCATTATCATGGTGGTACTTTTGACAGTAATTTGTCTTTTATTCAAGCCTTAACGGAAGCTTTAAAGGCAGTGCCTAATGCGTTATTGCTGGCTTCGTTACCCGAATCGGATTTAGAGGTCGGTGGCGATAATGGTCAGCGGGTCTTAAATTCACTGGAAAAATACTTTGCCCGGGTGGAATCGGTCTGGAAGCCGGTAGCCACAGAAGAAGCCTTTGAAATCGTGCGCAGACGTCTGTTTGATAGTGTCGGCGATACGGCTGAACTGGATGCCGTGTGTCAGCAATTTGCCGAACTCTATCGCCAAGGCGGCAATAAGTTTCCACCCGAAACCCAGAGCCATCATTATGTCGAGCGTTTACGACAGTCGTATCCGATACACCCGGAAATTTTTGACCGGCTTTATGAGGACTGGTCTACGCTGGATAAATTTCAGCGTACCCGTGCTGTTGGCGATCAGCCCCGGCAAAAACAAAATCGCTTGGTTTTTTTAGCGGCAGATACCGATGTAGCCAACCGTTTACGCGATCAGGCCAAGATTTTTTTGGCTTGGCAGTCCATTGTTGCAGACATCAATAACGAAAAACTGAATCTGGATTTATTTCAGGTTAAGCAAGCCAAGCGCTATAAAGAACTTAGCGGGCAAACGCTGCAACAAATGATACGGGAAACCTATAAATGGTTAATCTGCCCTGTCGAACACATTGTTAAAGATAAGCCGCAAACTACGTGGGAAGTGGTCTCAGTCTCTCCAACAGCACCGAGTTTAATCCAGGATATTGAAAACCGTTTAAAAGAAGAAGAATGGCTGATATTTGAATGGTCACCCATCCATCTGATGAACTTGTTACAGCGCTGGTATTTTAAAGACGGCGTAACAGAAATCGGTGCGTTAAAAGTATGGCAAGATTGCAGCCATTATCTTTATTTGCCTCGCTTGGTTAGGGACGATGTTTTTAAAAATGCCATCAATCTGGGTTTACACTCACAAGATTTTTTCGGCTTTGCCAGTGGCAAAAGTGACGACAAATATCTGGGCTTTATGTTTGGAGAAAATACCAGCATCATCCTGGATGACCAATCGTTGCTAATTGCGCATGACGTAGCCGTAGCTTATAAAGAAAGCTTGAAGCCGATAATACCGGTTATTACCGGCGGTGATGACGATGATACTGATACAGACGATGGCACCCCGCCACCGGTTATTATTCCCCCTATTATCATTAAACCACCCGTAACGGCCACAGCCAAAAAACACTTCTACGGCACCATCAGCCTTGATCCTATCAAAGCCAAAATGGACTTTGCCACCATTGTCGATGAAGTCATTGAACAATTTACCTCCAAATTGGGCGTGGATGTGAAAATTTCAATCGAGATTCAAGCAACCTCAACCAGAGACGGTTTTGATGAAGCCATGCAATGGTCAATCAAGGAAAACTGTAACGTCTTGAAGTTTGGTAATGCGGAGTTTGAAGAGGATTAGTATGGAGACCTTCGTTGATTTAGCGACATAGATCTCCAGTCAATAAAGACTGACTCTTAGCTCATGTTAACATGTGAACCGTTCGACGTGGCACTGATGAGTGGAACTCGATTTGAGATAAATGTGGAAGCAGTTCTCAAGAATAACTATGTTCTATGTAACCATTTTATCGTAGTTATTCAGTTTCCCTCTTTGACAAAGAGGGGTTAGGGGAGATTTTATTAGATAAATCCCCCTCAAT
>JBAXTQ010000018.1:0-32954 GCA_037130115.1 Methylococcaceae bacterium | reverse complement strand
TCTACGAGCAAGACTTTCTATCTTGCAGTTATGGATACCGACCTGAAATGAGCGCCCATAAAGCCGTCAAAGACTTAACGGGCGTACTTAATTCAAAGATGTATCATGCCGTAGTCGAAGCCGACATTAAAGGCTTCTTCAACGCCATAAACCATGACGTGTTAATAGACTTGTTAAGCAAGCGAATAGATGACGGCCCTTTTATAAACCTTATCCGCAAATGGTTGAAAGCAGGCATATTGGAAACGGATGGGCAGGTGGCATACCCCTTGACGGGAACCCCGCAAGGCGGAATTGTTTCACCCATTTTAGCTAATATCTATCTTCACTATGTCTTGGATGTTTGGTTTGAGGAAACAGTGCGGACGCACTGCACAGGGCATGTTTATTTATGCCGCTATGCGGATGATTTTGTCTGTGCGTTTCAACATAGCAAAGATGCACAACGCTTTTATAAGGCGTTAATTCAAAGATTAGCTCGTTTTGGTTTAGAAGTTGCCGAGGACAAGACTCAAATTATGGAGTTCAGCCATTGCAAAGCGAAGGCTAAGACGAAGTTTGATTTTCTGGGATTTGAGTTTCGCTGGGGCGTGAATCGATGGGGTAAACCGATCTTAAAACGCCGTACTTCGCGGGATAAACTTAGGGCATCCATAGCTAACTTCAAAACATGGTTTCAGAAACACAGAGGTTTGCCGAAGAAATTACTGTTTGAAAAATTGAATAGAAAATTGCTCGGCTATTATAACTATTTCGGTGTGACGGGAAACTTTCAAAGCCTCAACAACTTTGTGTATCATGTTAAAGGACTGTTTTTCAAGTGGCTTAATGACCACAGTCAGCGCAAAAGCTACAATTGGAAAGGGTTCAAAGAACTGGTCAAATGTTTTGAATTAGCCAAACCACGCATACTTCATGCTTTTTAGTAATCAAGGAAATGCCGTGTGCAAAGCGAGCAGTTTTGAAGAGCCCGGTGCGGTAATTCCGCACGCCGGGATCTGTGAGGGGGCAGTTGGGTAACTGGCTGTTCTACCTTGATCGTCACTCACGTTTTAAAAACCATTTTGATAACACTGTAATCCTTTAAACATGCTTAACCAGATCAAACTTTTTTTTGAGCAACATCTTGCTCTTTCAGCGCCAGAAAATGCTTCGGAAGAAAAGCTGCAACTTGCGACCGTGGTATTGTTTTTGGAAATGATGAATATGGACGATAAAGTGGAGGCCGTAGAACAAGATATTATTTTTGCCCTGATTCATCAGAATTTTTCATTATCTGCCGAGCAAACCACTTCGTTATTAGCGTTAGCAGAACAACAAAGGAAACAAGCCACTGATTATTTTCAATTTACATCCTTAATTAATAAAGGCTACAGTCTGGAGCAAAAGGTTGGGTTAATTGAATCACTCTGGAAAATTGCTTTTATTGATGGCGTCTTGGATATGAACGAAGAATATCTGGTACGAAAAATTGCCGACCTTTTATATGTGCCTCATACCGCTTTTATTATGGCAAAAAACCGGATCGCACCGGTGAATAATCCAGCTTATGACTAATTGCCCGCTGACTTTGACTTACGCGTTCTTTATTAAGCATCGCCAACACAACCATCGGCAATAAAATAATTCATGAATAACAAGAAGTTCCGCTCCAATGATCTCTCACATCATATTTTGCCGAATTCCGCGACGATGGTGGGTGTCTGTATTATGGTTATCAGCATTGTTAAAACCATGGCTCCGGGCTTAACGAACTACCTGATTGATAAAGGCTTGGCCATTGACAGCCTGTTATTTATGATCAGCGCACTACTTTCATTTTCATCCATTCGTTTAGAGCAGTCCACTGAACGGCTGGAGCGTTGGGCGGAAATGATATTTTTGCTTGGCTTGGTGTCAATGACACTGATTACGGTCATTTTCTCTTTTGAGGTCGTTTAATATAAATCTTATTTGCTCGCTTCCGCTTACCCCGATCAAGTCAGATTTAAACACACACAATTCCTGTATGTAACTCGTTACATTTGGCTACCCACGTAAGGCGGCACAATTTAAAGTTAGCCTTGCAGCTTTTGTCCCTGCTTACGTGAATGGCCATTTTATGTAACGATATCCGTGTGCTGTAGGGGCAATCCCTTGCGGTTGCCCTGATCACATCGTGACATTAAAGGGCAGGCGTAAAGCCTGCCCCTACAAAAAAATGTCCCGTCTTAGTGGGTAGCCTTATTAAGTATTGCGGCAAAATGCCAATCACCCTACCCTGTTGAAATGTAACACCATGCAACGATTCATCCAGCTAATACTTTTAACTTTTTTAAGCCTGTCGATCAACGGCTGTGCCCGTTTTAAAGATCACCCGTTAGATCCGGCTGACTCTGCGACGGCTTTGGAAGCACGCACGCTCTCCAGTACGGCGCTACGGGAATTTATTGAGAGTGTGCTTGAGCGCAAAGACACATGGCCTTTCAAAACTTGGGATATTGATCGGCTCACGCTGGCGGCGATTTACTACCATCCTGATCTTGCACTGGCCAGAGCCCAAGCAGAAACAGCGGATGCGGCCATCATCACGGCTGCTCAACGACCCAATCCCGGTGTCACGCTTACACCGACTTGGGTAACAAATCTGGCAACAGCCGCTGTTCCCTGGATCGCTGCCAGCGCCATTAGTATTCCTATAGAAACAGCAGGCAAGCGCGGCTTTCGTATCGATAAAACTGAATATCTCACCGCTGCCGCTTCCTTGCGCATAGCAGATGCCGCTTGGTTGGTTCGTGGTCGATTACGCCTGGCCATGTTGGAAGCATACGCGGCACAAGAAGCTGAACGGCTACTCCAACAGCAACTCATTATTCAACAGGCTATGACCCAACGCCTTGAACAACAAATGTCAGTCGGCGAAATAACCCGTCTCGAAATCATGCGTTCGCGCCTGGCCTTAAATCAACTGCAACTTAACGTCAACGCAGCACGAAAAAGAAGCGCCGAAAGTCAGGTGCTGTTGGCAGCGGCTATCGGCGTCCCGGTCAGCGCCTTGTCAGGGATCAAACTCGACTTTACGACTCTTTCCAAACCGCCCAAACTGGACGACATCCCTGTTCAAAAACTAAAAGAAATCGCGTTACGCAAACGGCCGGATGTGTTGGCCGCGTTGGCAGATTACGCCGCAGCACAATCTGCCCTGCAACTCGAAATCGCCAACCAGTATCCCAACATTCAGGTTAATCCCGGTTATACCTGGGAAATGGGCGAACATCGCTGGGCTTTAGGTGCATCCGGACTGCAATTGCCGGTATTTCATCAAAATCAGGGGCCGATTGCCGAAGCAGAAGGCAAACGACATGAGCTTGCCGTGCGCTTTGAAGCCTTGCAGATGCGTATTCTTGGTGACATTGATCGTGCTAATGCCGGCTTAACACCGGTACTGGCAAAATGGGCCGAAGCCGAAAAGCAACAGCAACTTCAGCAAGATAACCTAAATTCAGCACAGGCGTTATTTGACGCAGGCGAAATCGACCGTCTGAGCGTGCTGGTCGTGGAACTGGAAAATGCCGTTGCCGAACGTGCCCGTTTGGATGTACTAATCGAGACCCAACAAGCACTCAATGCGCTTGAAGATACCTTGCGCTATCCCCTGGCATCCTCACTGACTTCAACCTTGCTAACCGATTCTGCAATCAGGAAAACACCCCAATGAACCCCAGTCCTTGGCTAAAAATCGTCATGCTATTGGTTTGCATAAGCACTGGAATCGCTGCGGTTTGGGCTGATGAACCGGAAGTTGTAACCGAAGTGGCTGTACAGACCGGCAAGATCAGCAAAACGACGTTGCATCGTTATGTCCTGGCTTACGGCATGATTGAGCCGGAACCTGCCATGAACGGCAACCCGGCCGCCAGTTCAAAAGTTGCCGCGCCGATGGCCGGACTCCTCACCCAAATTTATTGCGAAGAAGGCCAGTCCGTTAAAAAAGGTGATTTATTATTTGCACTGGATACCCGCAGTACCGATGCCCTGATTGCCAAAGCCGAAGTCACGGTGGAATTTGCACAAAAGAACTTTGCCCGCAAGCAGCAGCTAAATGCTACCGATAACGTCTCGCGTAAACTTTATGATGAAGCGGAACAACTGTTACAAACCGCCCGCAAAGATTTACTCAACGCTAAAACCCAGCGTGAGTTGTTACAAATCAAGGCACCGTTAGCCGGTATCGTGACAACGATTCATTTTAAAGCGGGCGAAGCCGTCGGTCTAAACACCGTCATGGCCGACTTGGTCAATATGGAACGACTGGATATTGCAATCCGGATACCCAGCCTCGAAGCAACAGACCTTGAATTGGGGCAACCAGTAGACATTAACACCACCTCAACGCCTGTCTGGAATGATACTGACCTACCCATGAGCCAACGGGCATCGGTGATTTTTATTGGCGCACAAATTGATCCTTTAACGGACACCTTGCTGGTTCGGGCATCTTTAAACCATAACCCCAAACTGCGCCCCGGTCAATTTGTCAGAGTTCGCATCCTCGTTGAAGAACGACCCGACCGTTTGGCCGTGCCCATTGAAAGCCTGGTCAACCGGGAAGATGTCAGCATGATTGCCATCGTCGAGGATAATTACGCCAAACTGAAAGCCGTTAAATCCGGTTTACGGGAGGGCAATCTGGTCGAAGTGACGGGCGAAACCCTTCAGGAAGGCATGACTATCGTAACCCACGGTGTTTACGGCCTGCCCGCTGCAACCCGTATCCGGGCGGTTCAGTGAACACGCCAACCCAAGCGTCCATGCCGTCATCTTTTGCTGTTCGACACAGCGTATCCATTGCTTTTCTTTGTCTCGTATTATGTCTGGCAGGTGCTTATGCGGCATTGGGTATGCCTTCATCGATTTTTCCCCAGACTGATTTCCCGCGCGTGGTTATTTTGATCGACAACGGCGTGATGCCGGCCAACGAGATGATGGCGACCATTACCCGTCCGGTCGAAGAGGCGATGAAAGACATTCCCGGTGTGCGCACGGTGCGCTCAAAAACCGGACGTGGTTCAGCGGAAATAAATGTGTTTTTTACCTGGAAAACGGATATGGTGCAGGCGGAACTTTTTGTGCAGGGGCGGCTTGCGGTTGTGCAAAAAGCCCTGCCCGCCACCGCAAGTTCAGCGGTTTGGCGGCTAACGTTTGCGGCCTTTCCGGTGGTAGGACTCAGCCTGACCGGTGCCCATTATTCCTTGACAGAACTGTGGGAGACCGCACGTTATACCCTGCAACCCCGTTTACTTCGGATACCTGGCGTGGCTCGCACCGGTATTGTCGGTGGACGTGCGCCGGAATATCACGTCATTGTTGATCCCCTGCGCCTGCAAGCCGTCAACCTAAGTCTCGGCCAGGTGAGTGATGCACTCATCAGAAATAATTTAATCGTACCGACCGGTATGCTGGAGGAGGATTACAAGCTGTATCTTACCGTAGTGGATGGTCGCATTCATACCAGCGAAGATTTGGAGAACCTGATTGTTTCAGTCTCCGGCAATAGCCCCGTTGCAGTAACCGGACAACCGGTAACGACGACGGCTCATCCTGTTCGCATCAAGGATTTTGCAAGCGTTGAGCGGATGCAGGAACCGGTTTTTAACATTGTCACGGCGAATGGTGTCAATGCCGTTTTGCTTAATATCTACAGTCAGCCGGACGGCAGCACCCTGGATATTGCCCGACAACTCAAACAGGAACTGGAAGCCTTAAAAAAAGCCTTGCCGCCCGATATGCAAGCCACGGTATTTTATGACCAGTCCTTGCTGGTGGGTGATTCCATCCAGAGTGTTTGGGAGGCCATTATTTTGGGACTGATTTTTTCCATCGCCATTCTTTACGTTTTCTTGAAAAATTGGGGAGCCACCTTCATTGCGGCGGTGGTCATTCCGGCGACGGTTTTGATCACCTTGCTGGTTCTGCGCGTTATGGATCAAAGTTTTAACTTAATGACGCTGGGCGGTATCGCGGCTGCTATTGGCCTGATTATCGATGATGCCATTGTCGTGGTAGAAGCCGTGCATGCAAAAATAGCCACGGGGCTAAAACGCCTGACGGCGGTGACTCAAGCAATGGAGGAGATCTTTCGGCCTTTACTGGCGTCAACACTAACGCCGGTCGTAGTATTTATCCCGCTGGCTTTTCTTGATGGTGTCGCTGGCAGCTTTTTCCGCGCCTTGGCATTAACGATGGTTGTCGCATTGTTAACGTCACTGATATTAGCGGTCACACTGATCCCGTCTTTAGCCGCGTGGTGGATGCCAACCGGGAACTCGTTACCGGCACAATCCCCACTTTCCGATAATAACCCAAAGCCGTTAAGCTGGCTTGAGCGTCTGCTTAAAGTCTACGAAAAACTGTTACGCATGGCACTTCAGCAAGCCCGTAAAGTGTTGCTTGGCTGTGCCTTGATTTTAACACTGGCCGTTTGGTTGTACGGCCATTTGGAAAGTGAATTTTTGCCCTTTATGGATGAAGGCGGCTTTGTACTGGATTATCACTCACCGTGGGGAACCAGTTTAAGCGAAACCAACCGGCAACTTCAGCAGGCCGAAACTATCCTGAAAGCAATTCCCGAACTGGAAAGCTATTCACGGCGTACCGGTGCGCGGTTGGCTTTGGGTATTTCCCAAGCCCATAAAGGGGATTTTTTGGTCAAATTAAAATCAAAACGCCAGCGAAAAACTGACGAAGTGGTTAGCGACCTTCGCCAACAACTTAATGTAGCCGTTCCCGGACTAAAATGGGAGTTTGCCGGTATTCTGGGCGATTTAATCGGCGACTTGACTTGGTCGCCCCGACCGATTGAGATCAAACTATTCTCCACCGATGTTGAATGGCTCAAACAAAAAGCACCGCAAATCGAAGCCCAATTGGGTCAAATTAAAGGCGTCGTCGATACTTTCGATGGCCTGGAAACCACCGGCCCATCCCTGAGTTTGCGCGTCCGTTACAGTGATGCACAACGCTTTGGGCTAACGGTTAATGAAATAGCGTTGGCGGTCAGCACCGCCATGCTCGGACAAAAAGCATCGTATATTCTGGAAGGTGACCGGATCATTAATATCCGCGTAAGAATGAGCAACGACACCACCAACCAAATTGCCCATCTGCGCGAATTACCGCTGCGATCATTAGACGGTAGAACCGTCAAGCTCTCGCAAGTGGCGGACATCATCACCGAACCGGGACAACTGGAACTGCACCGGGAAGACTTAAGGCAACTGGTCGCTATTTCTGCACGCTTGGAAAACCGTGACCTTGGCAGCGCCATGGCGGAAATAAAAGCCAAACTCGGCCAAGATCAAACCCTGCCGCCGGGTGTTTTGGAATTCGGCGGTCTGTTTCAGCAACAACAGGAGTCGTTTCATAACTTGCTGGTGGTGCTGTTAGCCTCACTATTTCTGGTGTTTACGGTATTACTGATTGAATTTCGCTCATTTTACGAACCTGTCGCCATCGTGTTTGGCTCCTTGCTGGCGTTGTGCGGCACCGTGTTGGCCTGGTATTTAACCGGTACATCGGTCAATATCGTCTCCTTGCTGGGCGCGATTATTGGCATTGGTGTGGTGGCAAAAAACGGCATTTTAATGCTCGATTCGGTACACCGCTTTGAGTTACAAGGAAAAAATCTGGAAGAAGCATTGATTAAATCAGGGTGTCGGCGTTTACGACCCGTGCTGATGACCTCACTGACGGCAGCATTGGGTCTTTTACCGTTGGCTTACGGCATCGGTGCGGGATCAGACATGCTTAAACCCTTGGCAATTGCCGTCATTGGAGCCTTGACACTTTCGGTGCTACTGTCTTTAATCGCTACACCTACGGTTTATTTTGTCATGCGGACATTCGGAAAAAATCGCCGGAATCTGGCCTGACAATAGCTTACGACACAGCTTTAAAACACAGGATTACTGAATTTGCGCTATCATTCGTTTGATGACAGTCACGTAGCGTGCGATACTTGCTTATTATTTTGGTTTATTAAAGGGCTTTAAAAGATTCGCAAAACAGGGCATCCTTAATTGGATAAATCAAGACGCGATAAATCAAGACGCGATAAATCGCGTCTCTACACTTTAAATGCTTCGCAAAAAACGGCATTCTTAATTGTGCCCTTCCGGGTAGATTAAGAAGGATCAGTTATTACAATACCGGCTAAGGAACGTGCATGAAATAATTTTACCCTTTATATCCCCTCACCCCAGCCCTCTCGCAGAGGGAGAGGGAGCAAGATGCCTAAGTTATTTTATGCACATTCCCAAGATAATGACCTGTAAAATAGGGTAACCCCATGCACATCAACTTAAAGATATTAATTCACCACGAAGAGCACGAAGATTTTTCTTTGGTTTTTCTTCGTGAACTTCGTATCTTCGTGGTGAAATGTCTTAAGTTGATGTCTATTTAGGACGAGACCATGCGCTTTTTAGCCAAACTCTGGAATTACATAAAAACACTAAGTCTTATCGCTGCCTTAATAATTGGCGGTTGGGTGGCCTATATCTATGACAGCTCAAAAAAACCGCCCGTTGTTGCCAAGCAGTTAATCGTTGAAGGCGATAATGCTTTAAATATTGGCCGTTACGCCGATGCCAAACGGATTTTTGAAGAAGAACTCAAAGCCAATCCGCAAAACAAACAAGCCGCGTGGTATCTACAAATAGCCGATATTCCACAAACATTATCCCAGCCAGAGTTTAAAGAGGCCATCGATATACTTTATCAACAGAACCCAAACGACTCTCATGTTAATTTATTCCTGGGTGAGTATTACGCCGCTAATGACCAACCCGATAAGGCCGTGCCGTATTTTGAGCAGGCTATAACACAAAATCCGAAACTGGCTGAAGCTCATTATGATTTGGCCAGACTTTATGACCAATCAGGCAATTATGAAGATGCCAAGGTTGAGTCTTTAAACGCGATTGATAGCTCACCGACACCCAAATACAGAAACAACCTGGGTAATATCTATTTTAAACAACTGCATTATGAGGAGGCGATTAAGGAATATGGAAAAAATAAGGAATACCCGCTTTCCGCACTGGAAAGCGCCAAGATTTACTGGCGACTTGAATATCTCAGCCAGGCAATTAACTATCAAAATCAAGCAATTGATTGGCTTGATGATAAAACCATAATGACCAAACCGGAAAATGAAGATGCTTGGGATTTTGAAGTTGCCCCTGCAAAGCACCTTAAGCTGGTTACTCTGGAAGAGAAAAAAAGCTATGCGTATTACTGCTTATCCGTCAGTCTTTTTTTACAGCGTGATAGTGGAGACGCAGAGAAAGCACTGCAAAAGTTACGCGATTTAAATATTGATCATCAAGCCACTATTGACAAACTAATAGCAGCCGATCTGGATGCCTTGGTTGAGGCAAATGCTAATTTTGCAGAGCCGGTTGCCGCTTATAAACTGCTTTATCTGAAAAATTCTTCAACGGGCATCCCATAACAAAAATGCACAACCGATGATTTATGACTCCAGGCATCAGCAAGACTTGCCAACTATGGATCAAGCATGAAATAACTTGACCCTTTATATTCCCTCACCCCAGCCCTCTCCAAGCAGGAGAGGGAGCAAGATGCCCAAGTTATTTCATGCGCATTCCTATCTTCACCTAAGCACTCAAAAGAAACTTAATGACCTCAATTTTTTATCGACCCGCAAAAATCCGTGCTTTCGCATTCTTGGGGTTGTTACTGTTGGCGCTGGCTATTCTTGGCGGCATGATCTGGCGCAACCTGCATCATTTTGAAACGGTTTTATCCTACGTGAACTATTCCCACCGCATTCAAAATGTATCGGTGGGGTTACAACAATCCTTGATTGGCTATGTGACCGAAACCGTTCCCGATTCCCAACCCGTCGTATTGACTAAAACCCTGAATGAAATGCAGGCGTTAATTGCTGACAATCGCTATTTATTACCGGCGACCAAAGAAAGCCTGGAAACGGTCGGCAGTCTTCTCGCTAATGTCAGCAAGCTGGACAAGTCAGAAAAAAATGCCCGATTGATACAGGCGCTTGAAGTCATGAGCCAGACACTGGATGAAGAAGGCTTGCGACGGGAAAAATTACTGGAAGATATTAACTTTGATACCCAAACCGAACTGTACATCGCCCTGGTTACTTTTACCTTGATATTATTGGGGGCGATGTTGTTTTTAAACTATCGGATTTTGCATCCGCTGAATGACCTGAGGCAGTTATTGGAGCGGCTGACTGAAGAAAACTACACGCCCATCACCCTGGCCCATCTGGATCCTTTGCTGTTTCCGGTTTTTAACAGCTATAACGCGTTGGTGATACATCTCGCCGAACTGGAAGAAGCCAAGTCCTTGTTTGCGCAATCCTTACAACGGGAAGTCCGATTAGCCACCCAAGCCCTTATGGAACAACAATACAGCCTGGCAAGAGCTGAACGCTTGGCGGCCATTGGTGAAGTTGCCGCAGAATTGGCCCATGAAATCCGTAACCCGCTGGCGGGCATTCAGATGGCTTTTAACAATTTACGCCGTGAAATTGATGATCAAAACCAATGCGAAAGAATGGATTTAATTAGTAGCGAACTAAAGCGCTTGGCGCGATTGCTAAACGATATGCTCGATCAAAGCCGTCATTCACCTGAAGCAGCGACTGATTTTGATATGGCCACACTCGTTCGCGATTTGCTGACCTTAACCCGTTACCAAATCACCGAATCCATCGAGCTGAACTGCGATACGCCAAACACCTTGCCGGTACATTTACCCGAGAGCGGCATCCGTCAGGCTTTATTAAATTTGATACTCAATGCCGCCGATGCCCTGGAAGGCAATTCCGGCTTAATTCGCATCAAAGCACGCCTTGAAGCCCACGGCTTACGCATTGATGTCTTTGACAATGGCCCCGGCTTTTCCCAAGACTTGCTTAACTATGGCATACGCCCCTTCCGCACCAGTCGTCAAGGTGGCACCGGCCTGGGCTTGGCAATGGTGCAGCGTTTTGTCAAAGACGTCGGCGGAACCATTAAACTTGGCAACCAACAACCACATGGCGCTTGTGTTACAGTGCTATTACCAAAAGAATGCTTGCCTGGAAATAATTTATGATAGAAACACTCCTCATCATTGAAGATGAAAAACTGCTGGGTACCGAGCTTTCGCGTCATTACCGGGCACAAGGTTGGGATGTTGTATTGGCGGACACCTTAGAGAAAGCCAAAACGTTACTGCTTAAAAATCGCCTGGAACCGCTACTGATACTCTCGGATATGAACTTGCCGGATGGTAACGCGCTGGACTTTATGGAGGCGATGAAAAAACATGTCAGCTATGCCGAATGGCTGTTTTTAACCGGTTACGGCAGCGTACCCGATTCAGTCAGGGCGCTGCGTCTGGGTGCTTATGACTTTCTGGAAAAACCCTGTGATTTGGAACGTCTCGACTTGGTCGTGACCAGTGCCACGCGCAGTGCCTCTATTCAGCGTCGGGTTATTGACCAAACCAAGCAAGGTCATCGGCGTTACTCGCCGGACGCTTATTTGGGACATAGCCAGCAAGCGCAAGAAGTCAGGCTGTTACTGGCAAAACTAACGCAAGTACCCTTCAGCGCCTTGATTATCGGCGGCGAAAGCGGCACCGGCAAGGGTTTGACCGCACGTATCCTGCACTACGGCAGCTCTCGCGCCCAACAACCGATGATTGAAGTCAATTGTGCCGCATTGCCGCGAGAACTATTGGAATCCGAGTTATTTGGTCATGAACCCGGTGCCTTTACCGGCGCGTCTGGACGTCATCGTGGCTTGTTGGAACAAGCCGATGGCGGCACCTTGTTTATGGATGAAATCGGTGAAATGCCGCTGGATTTACAAGCCAAGTTGCTTAAAGCCATCGAGGATCACAAAGTGCGGCGCTTGGGCGGCGAAAAAGAGATCAGTGTTGATGTGCAGATAGTTGCGGCCAGTAATCGTGATCTGGAACAAATGGCTCAAGAGGGTAGTTTTCGCGCTGATTTATATCATCGCTTAAGCGTGTTTAAAGTGATTTTGCCGCCACTGCGTGAAGCCGTTGAAGACCTTGACGAGCTGGTGCCGCTGTTTGTTGCTGAATACAATGCCAAAGCCGGACGGCAAGTAAAAGATATTCCTGATGAAGTATGGAGCAAGCTTAAAGCGCATCATTGGCCGGGTAATGTCAGGGAGTTGCGCAATGTGATTGAACGCTGTGTATTGTTTTCTGACGGCGCAACCTTTCCGGGACAATGGTTGCAACTGCCGGGACAGCATTCCCAGGCCGGCTTAAGTGATCGGGATCAACGCTTTGCAGGGTTCGATAGCCACTCTCAAGCAAAATCGAGTGAACAGGGTATTTTTTTACCTTTGGACGGCAGTATGGCACTGGATGATATGGATCGGTTTATCATTAAAACTGCACTGGAACGGGCCGATAACAATCTGACCGGAGCCGCCAGAGCGCTAGGCGCAACTCGGGAAACGCTACGCTACCGGGTAAGAAAATACAATCTGAAAACCGTAGATTGATATAATCTGGCCACTAATATTTCGCATTGCCAATAAAAAATGTGTACACTGCGAAAAAATAAAGGACACGACGTTTTATTTCGTCGTGTCCTTCAGGTCTTCGTTGAGACTGCTTAACTATTTAGCCATATTCATCATTTTTGAATGATGCATGGACATCATTTTAATATGATCCGCTTTAATCAGTTCAAGCTGTTGATCTTTCAAGGCTTGCTGTTTCTTTGGATCAGTTTCTGCAAGAATTTTATTGGAAAGGTCATGCATTTTTAGAATCTCTTCCTGCCTTATTTTTAAATGTTCCATCATTTTTGATTCATCCATGCCATGATCCATGGTCATTTCAGGTTTCTTTTCAACAGGATCAGCTGCTAAACTTGCCTGACTTAAAGAAACCAGTGCCAACATAGCGATTAACTTAACGAGCATTTTCATGAAATTACCTCTTGATTTATTGTTATAAAAATTTCCTTAACGGTTTCATTGTAAACCAACTATTAATAAGCCGCCAATTCAACTGACACATGCAAGCACTGATTGACCTTTTGGATATTAAAGACCTTATTCCACACGGCTATTGTCTGTCGTGGAGCCCTGTATTACTTTGGCTACACGTCGTCTCGGACTTGCTGATTACGCTGGCCTATTATTCCATTCCCTTTACTATTGTCTATTTTATCCGGCAACGTAAAGATATGCCGTATCCGTGGCTGGGCATCCTGTTTGCGGGATTTATTATCGCTTGCGGCACCACGCATTTACTGTCGGCCATTACGATATGGATACCTTTATATTGGCTGGATGGCTTGCTTAAAGCTTTTACAGCCATTATCTCGCTTGTCGCCGCCGCACTAATGCTGTGGATTGTTCCCCAAGCCTTGACTTTACCCACTGCCAAGCAACTGCAAACTGAAATAGACCAAAGAATAATAGCGCAACTGGCCCAGCAAGAAGCTTTCGACAGCCTCCAAAAAATTGCCAGTCGGGTGCCGGGAATGGTTTACCAATATCGTTTGCATCCCGATGGCAGCTCCTGCTTGCCTTTTACTAGTGAGGGCATTCAGGATATATTCCGAATTAGCCCGGAAGAAGTCCGCAAAGATGCGTCCAAAGTATTTACTTTTCTTCATCCGGACGATCTCGAAGGCGTTAAGGCCTCCATTCAAAAATCCGCACAAGACTTAACCCTGTGGCGCCATGAATTTCGGGTCAAATTTGATGACGGTAGTGTACGCTGGCTGTTCGGCAACGCCATACCAGAGCGGGAAGCGGACGGTGCCACACTCTGGCACGGCTTCATTACCGACGTTACCGAACGCAAACTAATGGAAGCCAAGCTCGACTCCGTTTTTAATGCGTCGGTAGAGGGCATTATTACTGTTGATATGTCCAACAACATTGTAGCCGCCAATGCTGCTGTAGAAACTATTTTTGGCTATAAGCCCCAAGAACTGGTGGGGTATGGCATTAGCAATCTCATTCCACTGGCACATTTCAACCTCCTTGACACCGTTCAACCGAGTGGTCAAATTCAGGAAATTGATGGTCTTCATAAAAATGGCTCAGTGGTGCCGCTGGATCTGTCCATAGCGGAGTATTCAATCGACAATGCGCACTATTTTACGACTATTGTTCGAGATGTCAGTTTACGCAAACATCAGGAACAACAAGACAAGGAACATCTAAACCAACTCGCCCATGTCACCCGTCTGGGACTGATGGGAGAAATGGCTTCCGGCATTGCCCATGAAGTTAACCAGCCCCTGACGGCTGTTACCACTTATACACAAGTCAGTTTAAACCTTATTAAAGCTGAAAAGCCTGATCTGGAAAAACTCTCGGAAATTTTGTACAAAACCCAGCAACAAGCATTAAGAGCGGGTCGGATAATTCATCGCATGAGGGAATTTGTTAAATCCCACGCCACACAACGTTCAATCGCCGACATTAATACCTTGATTAATAACGCGGCCGGCCTGTGTGTTGATGAACTTAAAGAACATAGCATAACGCTAACCTTTGGGCTTGAAGAAGAACTGCCGCCTGTCAATGTCGATCAGGTACAAATTGAACAGGTCATTATAAACCTGATCCGAAACAGTATTGATGCCTTGCAAAACTCTCCTGCAAACCAGGAACGCCGCTTAAGCATCCAGACTGAATTGACTTCCAACAATAGCATACAAGTCAGAATAAAGGACAATGGGCCGGGAATTGATGAAGGGCAGCAAGAAAAAATATTAATGCCTTTTTTCACCACCAAGTCAGAGGGCATGGGTATGGGGCTTTCCATCAGTCGCTCACTCATCGAAGCCCATGAAGGCTATTTGCATTTTAATAGCAAACAGGGGAAAGGCACTACTTTTTATTTCACCTTGCCGACACGCAATAAGCAATAAGAAAATGGCAGCCAATTTTTTAACCAACAATCAATCTTTGTAAAACAGGTGATTTATGGAACACCCCGGTAAAACCAAACTAATAACAAAAGTGCTGATAGTGGGGTTGGTGATTGCGATTTTTAGCTATTTATTTCATCCTGACGTTGGCCAATTTAGCATCATGATGAATGGCGCACCGGTTGCCAATTCATTGATTCATCTGGCCGCTATTCCGTCATTTTTAGTGATTATGCTCATCACGGGGGTGCTGATAGTCTTGTTGTTTTTAGGTGTCGGCGTATTCCTGTTTATGGCAGCCGCCTTTATAGCTTTACTGGGGATAGCCATTGTCGTGCCTTTTTTCTGGACAATACTGCTGATCATTTTTCTGATCATCGCGCTGACCTCCTTTAGCCCGAACAGTAAGACCTGAGTATTTTAAATATCCAAACGGGCACCATTAATTTTTAACCAGGCACCACAGTCGCGGTAATCATGACAATAATGTTCAACGGCTTTCCAAAAAGCAGGTGAATGGTTGTGGTGCAAGATATGACATAACTCGTGAATGACCACATAATTAACGATGCGGTCAGGCGCGATAATAATTTTCCAGTTATATTGAATGCCTGCCGTAATACTGCAACTTCCCCATCTTGCTTTAAATGATTTAATGGTGACGGATGAAGCAGTGACGCCAATCATTCTGGAATAATGCGCGGTCTTGTCTCTCAATGTTGATTCAGCTCGCAGCTTAAACCATTTAATGAGTAACTGTTTGATGACTTGGGCGTTGTCTGCGGCCTTATCCCTGACTGAAACCACCAATTCATCCTGATGGAGTTTAATCGCCGGATAAAGACCTGATTCAATTTTTAACGGGTGACTTTTATCCAGACAAGAAAAAGCTTCACCCGAAATAAATTCTTTCGGTTTAACGGCAATAATTTCTTTCTGGATAGCCAGTTTTTCTTTTATCCAGCGCGTCTTTTCAGTCACTAAAGATTCAATCACTGCGCGGCTTAAACGCTCGGGAACCATAACAAATACTTTGCCTTTTTGTATTTTGATGGCTGAGGTTTTTCTTTTGGAAGAACGAATTATCTCGGCAACAAAGCCGTTTCCTTGTATGACCGTCATACCGTACCTTTAAAATCAGAGTGATTTGTCGTTTTTAACATTGCAAGTGCCTGAGACTATTTTAGTCTATCCCCAAAAAGTGATTTTATGTCAAAATCCTGTTTATTTTCATGTTTGTTTTAAAATAAAGGAAGTTTTGTGTCAATTAGAAAATTTAATGATAAGCAACCTGTCATTGGCGAGTCCGTTTATATCGATGACAGCGCAGTCGTCATTGGTGATGTAACACTGGGCAATGACGTATCGATATGGCCTGCCACCGTCATTAGAGGCGATGTCGAAAGTATAAAAATTGGTGACGGCACCAATGTTCAAGATGGTTGTGTACTGCATGTATCTCATGCCGGCCCGTTTTCTACCCAAGGCCATCCCTTAACCATCGGCAAAGGCGTAACCATTGGCCATAAAGCCGTAGTGCATGCCTGCACCGTAGGCGATTACTGTTTGATTGGCATTGGCGCAATTATCATGGATGATGCGGTTCTGGAAGATTATGTCATGCTGGGCGCAGGCTCTTTGGTGGCACCCGGAAAAAGACTGGAAAGCGGTTATTTATATGTAGGTTCGCCTGCCAAACAGGTAAGACCGCTAAAAGAATCCGAAAAAGAGTTTTTGGAATATTCAGCACAACATTATGTGCAGTTGAAAAATGAGCATTTAAAACAGGGGAATTAATGGCATAAAAGGCTTCCCACTTTAGTCAGGATAAAAATATCGAAGTTAGACCTGGCAGGTTTATAAAACCTGCCAGGTCTGTACCGTGTTGATAGCCGCATAGACTGCTATTTTTCGTGTCTTTCGTATTTTTCGTGGAAAAATCGCTTTTTACAGCTTTCGTTCTGCGTTGAGTAGGTCAATAACCGGTCGGGTTTTTGGACGAATGCCTCGCCAGATAAAAAAAGCTTCAGCCGCTTGTTCCACCAGCATACCCAAACCATCCAGACTTTTTAGCGCCTGGTTTTCTTGTCCCCATGTCACAAAAACAGTCGGTTCATTACTATACGCCAAGTCATAACACACGCCGTTTTTTGCGAGTAACGCTTCGGGCAAGGGCGGTAATTGGCCGCTTAAACTGGTTGATGTGGCGTTTATGATTAAATCGAATGACTGGTTTTTTAAATCACTAAAGCCGCAACCCGTAATGGCACCTTGATGTTGAAATTCTGCCTCCAGATTGATAGCTTTATCAATGGTACGGTTAGCGATAACGATGGCTTGCACGGATTGCTCAAGCAATGGTGCCATGATGCCTCTGCTTGCACCTCCCGCACCCAAAATCAGGATTCTGCTTCCTGCCAAAGCAACGCCATGATTACTGATTAAATCGGTTACCAAGCCAATACCATCGGTATTATCGCCAAGCAGGGAACCATCCGACTGTAACGCCAGCGTATTAACCGCTTTTGCCATACTTGCGCGTTCTGTTTTAACATCCGCATAAGCCCAGGCGAGTTCTTTCAATGGAATGGTGCAATTTAAGCCCTTGCCGCCATTGGCAAAAAATGCGGCCACGGCCTCAGAAAATTGCTCGGCCGGCACTTCTTGCGCCTTATATTCCAGCACTTGTCCGGTTTGTTCGGCAAAAATTTTATGAATCCGTGGCGATTTGCTGTGTTTAATCGGGTCACCAAAGACCGCGTAGTGATCTGGTATTGTCATTCTTGTACTCTTATTTTCATCCGAAATACCCTTAAAATTATTCCATTAGCGACTAATAACTTCCTGACAGGCACAATACACTTAAACATTAAACCCCTCACCCCAGCCCTCTCCCGAAGGGAGAGGGAGCAAGATACCTAAATTACTTCATGCGTATTCCTTAGGCTGCAATTTCAATATATTGAACGATACTTGCCGGTTGTGGCACAGGCAAGCCATCTTCAATTAGTCCTTCAATATGAAACTCGATGGCTTCACGAATCTCGCGTTCAGTTTCCGCTACGGTATAACCCGTAGCAATACAGCCAGGTAAATCGGGTACGTAGGCTGAGTAGTTATTTTCTGCTTTTTCGACAACGATTGCATAACGCATGAGTTACTCCTTGAGTTTTGCTTGTTTAAGTATGCTGTTTAAAGTGCCGTGCGCTAAATCATCGCCAGGTTTACCAGGCACAGTTACTCGACCACTTTTGATTGGATGCTTGAATTGGCGATGACTCCCTCGCGTTGAGGCAAGATACCAGCCATCTTTTTTCAACATGATTAAAATCTCGTTTACTTTCATGAAAACAGAAGCTATTAAATTACGGAAAAAACCTAAAATATCTAATTTTTGACCCGCTCGACTTACTTCCAGCGTCAAGCTGGATAGCATTAATAACGGGTAGATACTTAAAAACTAAAACAATTATCACACACAAACATCAAACTTCGTGTTCTTCGTGGTGAATAAATTACTCTTGCAACCACTGAGCAACAGACTTGGCGTAATAGGTCAAAATGGCATCGCTACCCGCACGCTTAAACGCCAGCAAAGATTCCAAAACAACCTGTTTCTCATCCAGCCAGCCGTTCTGGGCGGCGGCTTTAATCATGGCGTATTCGCCGCTGACTTGGTAGGCAAAAGTGGGCACGCCGTATTGTTCTTTTACCCGACGAATAATATCCAGATAAGGCATTCCAGGCTTAACCATGACCATATCAGCGCCTTCCTGTAAATCCAGTTGAATCTCGCGCAGGGCTTCATCAGAATTGGCCGGATCCATTTGATAACTGTATTTATTGCTTTTCCCCAGGTTTCCGGCAGAGCCCACGGCGTCTCTAAACGGGCCATAGAAACTGGAAGCATATTTGGCAGAATACGCGAGTATTAAGGTGTTGGTGTAGTTTTGTGCCTCCAAGGCGACTCTTATTGCACCAATACGGCCGTCCATCATGTCCGAAGGTGCCACAATATCCGCTCCCGCTTCTGCGTGTGACAAGGCTTGTTTGACCAGCACCTCAATGGTTTCATCATTAAGGACATAGCCATTCCGGTCAATCAGCCCGTCCTGTCCGTGTGAAGTAAAAGGATCCAGAGCCACATCGGTAATAATACCCAATTGGGGAAAGGCTTGTTTTAACGCTCTTACACTCCGCTGAGCCAAGCCGTCCGGGTTATAAGCTTCAGCCGCATTAGCTGATTTTTGATGGGCAGGCGTTACCGGAAACAGTGCGATGGCAGGAATACCCAACTGATAAATTTCTTCGGCTTCTGCAAGCAGTACATCCAGAGACATCCGGTTTACGCCAGGCATGGATGAAATAGGTTCTTTTTGGTTAGTGCCTTCCATCACAAAAACAGGGTAAATCAAATCATCAACCGTCAAATTATTTTCACGCATTAAACGCCGCGAAAAATCGTGATAGCGCATCCTTCTCATGCGTGTGTGAGGAAAATTGATGTTATTATATGTCATCTTATCCATACTCATGGGTTTAGGAAAAATCAGAAACTCGGGTCTGAGTGACTCAGCCGTTACGATTAACTGATTAAAGCATTTATTGTATCAGGGAATGTACTCACTGATATTTGAAAAATATGACAACTACATACCACTGGCTTGAATTTAGAGAATTTTATGATCATTAAACGCTACACATTATTTGGTTTTTTTGCGGTATTGATGGCGCTATCGCCCATTACAAGTCTAATGGCGGCTGACTTGTCTCCTCCACAACAAGCCATTGAGCTTGCTTCGACAAAATTACAACAAAAAATGCAGGATAAATCCTTTCTTAAGGATTTTACCAAGGTTACCCGATTTGTTAATGAAGCTATTTTGCCGAGCACTGATTTTGACAAAATTTCCGCATTAGTCTTGGGCAAACTTTGGAAAGACGCGACACCGGACGAACGGGAACGCTTTAAAAAAGAGTTTCAAACGCTGCTGGTAAGAACTTATTCTCGCGCCTTTGTCGAGTTTAAAGACTGGTCGATTCGTTATTTGCCCATTGAAATGGAAGCTGACGCAACCAAAGTTATTGTAAAAACAGAAGTTTTACAGCCTGGCCTTCAGCCTGTAGCCGTGAATTACCGCATGTTGCTGAGTAACGGTGTCTGGAAAGCCTACGACATTATGATTGAAGGTGTCAGCTTGGTCACTAACTACCGCACGACTTTTACCAGCGAAGTTCAAAGCAAAGGCTCATTAAGCGCCGTTATCGATAGCCTGGCAAAACGTAATACCGAAGCACTCGCGGCAAAAAACTCATAAAATTTACCGCACGTTAAGGTAGCTCGCAAAAATAAAGTAATTATTCAGTCCCCCCTCTTTAACAAAGAGGGGTTAGGGAAGATTTTATTAGATAAATCCCCCTCAATCCCCCTTTTTCAAAGGGGGAGGTGAATACTTACAAAATAAACCGTGTTGTTTTTTGACACGGTTAACCTTACCCATTCCCGCCCGTCGATACGCCAAAACCGCTCATTGACCCAATCCTGCCAACTTCCCATTTTAAATGATTGATTATCAACCATTATATAACACCTTACTTGATGCAAAAGCCGACACCTGGGTCGAGCTATTACCCGGTCAGCTTGCCAGTGCGTTTGCCACCAGCAAACACGGCACACTGTCGCAATGGCAAGCCGCAATCGAGAACCTCCCACCATTGACCACAGCACACCGGTTACTGGATGCTGATGACGTGCAAATAGGCCTCTCAACGGACTTGCCTGAAGCTGATCTGCTGGCACTTGAACAGCAACTAAAAACACTGCATCCCTGGCGTAAAGGCCCGTACAATTTATTCGGCATTAAAATTGATACCGAATGGCGGTCAGACTGGAAATGGGATCGCCTAAAAAACCATATTACGCCACTTAAGCATCGTCTGGTATTGGATGTCGGTTGTGGCAATGGCTATCACTGTTGGCGCATGTTGGGTGCTGGCGCAAAAATGGTAGTTGGCATAGACCCTTTACTGCTTAACGTAATGCAGTTTCAACTGGTTAGAAAACTGTATGGCGAAGCGCCCGTTTATGTATTACCGTTAGGTATAGAAGATTTGCCTTATGGTTTAAAGGCGTTTGATACGGTATTTTCCATGGGCGTACTTTATCATCGCCGCTCGCCCATTGATCATCTTATGGAACTAAGAGACTGCCTTAATCCCGGCGGTGAACTGGTCTTGGAAACCCTGGTTATTGATGGCGGACTAGGGGACACTTTATTACCTGAGGGGCGCTATGCCAACATGCGTAATGTCTGGTTTTTACCCAGTTGTGATACCTTGGTGAGCTGGATGAAGCGCTGCGGCTTTAAAAATATTCGCGTGATTGATGTGACCCCAACCCGCGTTGAAGAACAGCGTAGCACTGAATGGATGCAGTTTCATTCACTCAAGAACTGTCTCAATGCAGAAAACCCCCAGTTAACCTGCGAAGGTCTGCCAGCGCCCAAACGGGCTATTATTATTGCCAATAATGCTTAAGTAATTTGGCATCTTTCATTTTTTGATGAAAAACGCTCTAATTGTTTGACTCATAAAAAATGTCAGTCGGAGCGCAACCCTGACCAAAACGTTTGGATGTTCCAATAGCTTTCAGAACAGGATTGACAGGACTACAACCACTGTCAATCATGAAAAAAATATCCAACTCATTAAGCGGCTACCTGATCGCCTCATAAATATTTAACAAACCACTTGACTTATTTTTTAATAGGATTAATTTAATCCCTGATAATAACCGGGTTATTATTGGTAATTTAACTGACATTACGCTCTCATTTCTTAAAAAATCAATTAGTTATAACTTTCCGAACTCACTAAAGGTAGTGATTTTTCAGATCGCCTGCGTAACATCAATAATTTAATTTTCTTTGAGGAAAAAATTATGAAAAAGCTAATGAAAAAACTATTATTGCTATTATCTTTTTTTGCATTCAATGCCTTTGCCACACCCGTTAACGTTAATACCGCCGACGCGAAGACCATTTCGGAAGCACTAACCGGTATTGGCATGAAAAAAGCCGAAGCTATTGTAAAATACCGGACAGAAAAAGGCTTGTTCAAAACCGTTGAAGAGCTGACCAACGTTAAAGGTATCGGCGAAAAAACCCTCGCAAAAAACAAAAAAGACATCTTGCTCAGTGATACGCCTGCCGTCGAAGCACCCGCAGTCGCCGTACCACAACCGGCCGCTGAGCCCAAGAAAGAGGCTAAACCCAAGTAAGTTAGGACAACACTTTCAAACCACTCACTCAATTGAGCGAGTGGTTTTGGATTGGGATTATTGCCCTATAAGCCCCATGGCGTGGCGCGTAAGCAGGGTTTTTGCAGCAGGAATATGATCCAGCAAAGCGAGGCCGATGTTTCTGGCCAATGCCAATGCCAGCCATTCATTAGAAAAAATCTTTACGAGGGCATCTGTAAAACCAATCGTCAGATCGTGATCTTTCTTTCTGGACAGGGCATAATCATTTAAAAAGTCCGCAGCGCCAATATCTTTATTCTGCTCATGCCGCTTAGCCAGCATTCCAGCCAAACTGACCACATCCCGCAACCCCAAGTTAAAACCCTGACCGGCAACAGGATGTAACTGATGCACGGCATTGCCGATAATCACCGCCCGACCGGTCACCATTTTATCCGCGCGTATCAGCGATAAGGGAAAAGCTCGCCGGGGTGCGGTCAAACTCAAAGCACCCAGCTTAAAACCAAAGCACTGTTGCAACTCCGCCAGAAAATCCGCCTCGCTACCCAACATTAAAGCATTTGCATCTTCGGTGGTGCGCGTCCAAACTACGGCACACCGGTTTTTGGCGATAGGCAATAATGCCAGCGGCCCCGAAGCCGTAAAACGCTCGAATGCCGTATTTTTATGGGGAAGTGTTGATTTTACCGTGGTGACTAACGCGGTTTGACCATACTCTGTGGTTTTCCGGGTTATATCCAGCAATTGACGGACTGATGACAATCCACCATCGGCACCCACCAATAAGCTGGCCGACAGGTTTATGGAGTCATTACCCTGCTTTAAACTGACACAAACGGCGTTATCACCTGACATCAAGCCCACCACACGGGCAGGAGAAATCAGTTCTATACCGGCATCAGCAACCCGATCAGCAACATAGCTTTCAATATCCCGCGCACTAATCACATAACCCAAGGCATCAACGCCTTCTTTTTGTGCAGACAAGCGCGTTTTGCCAAAATGCCCCTGATCAGAAATATGAATCTGTTTTATCGGGGTCGCGGCATGACTGATACCTTGCCAGATATCCAGCTCGTTGAGCATCATGACCGTTCCTGCCGCTAAAGCCAGTGCCCTGTCACCTGCTGACGAATCGTGCAATTGTTCGCGCGTGTTCGCTTCAACGATAGCGATTCGCAATCCGGTGTCTTTTAACGCCAACGCCAAACAGTTACCCGCCAGGCCACCACCGACAATGACCAAATCATATTCCTGTTGCATCAGATCACCTGCATTAATGCTTCAATTTCTGTTATTGATTTAGGTACGCCACGGGTTAAAACTTCATAACCTTCCGCAGTGACCAAAATATCATCCTCAATGCGTATACCGATACCACGCCATTTCTCGTCTACCGTTTTACAGTCAGCCGGTATATATAAACCAGGCTCTACCGTTAAAACCATACCCGCTTCCAACAAGCGCCATTCCTGATTAACTTTATAATCACCCACATCATGCACATCCATACCCAGCCAATGACCAATCCGGTGCATATAAAACTGTTTATATTTTTCATCTTTAATCAGTTTTTTCAGTTTGCCTTTTAGCAATCCTAAAGACACCAAGCCTTTGGTGAGCACTTCAACTGAAGCCTCATGTGCCAGGTTCCAGGGCAATCCGGGTTTGATTTGTTCAAGTGCTGCGGCCTGGGCATCTAAAACCAACTGGTAGAGTTGTTTTTGCGGTTCGCTAAAACGTCCGGACACCGGAAAAGTCCGCGTAATATCGGCAGCATAATGGTCGCACTCCGCGCCGGCATCAATGAGCAGCAAATCACCACTTTTTAATTTGGACGTATTTTCAGTGTAATGCAACGTACAGGCATTTTTGCCACCGGCCACAATGGAGGGATAAGCCACCGCACGCAGACCATTTTGGACAAAATGATAAATAATTTCGGCTTCTATCTGATACTCATACAGCCCCGGCTTGCAAGCCTGCATCGCTTTAATATGAGCGTTTGCCGAAACCTCTGCGGCACGGCGCATGAGCTTGAGTTCGCCAGTGCTTTTAAACAAGCGCATTTCATGCAGGATAAGCTCCAAAGAAACCAACTCACCCGGCGCGACAACACCGGTTCTGGATTGACTACGGATATGATTTATCCATTCCAGCAAGCTATGATCCAGCTCTGAATCACGCCCCATGGGATAAAAAACTTTGGTTTTGTTTTCCAGCAGACCCGGCAAAATATCATCCAGATCATCAATCGGGAAAGAATCATCCGCCTCGTAATGCGTAGTCGCGCCTTCCAATCCTGAATGCGCACCTTCCCACAAGGCCTTTTTTTCATCAAATTCGCGGCAAAATAATATATATTCTCCCTGCTCACGTCCGGGGATAAAAACCGCCAAGGCATCCGGTTCATTAAAGCCGGTTAAATAATAAAAATCGCTATCCTGCCGAAAGGGATAATCCACATCCCGGTTACGCGTGCGAATTGAAGCACTGCCTATTAGCGCAATATTACCCGGGCCTACGCTCTGCATTAAACGCTTGCGGCGTTTTTTAAATTCACTTTGTTTCATATCATTCTTGCCACAGTTCATTACTATCATCGTTGCGACCTAGCTCATCGCGCAGCAAAAGTACCGCTGATCTTAGGTATTCAGTAATTTCCATTAACGCATGTTCATCTTCATCGCCTTCTGCATCGGCGTCAAGCTTGGTAAATTCGGCAATATCTTTCAATATGTCGCGTGCCTCTTTTGGCCATTTTGCAGCCGCACCGGCTGAGCTGACGCCCAATAAAAACCCCCGGCACCAACCTTTTAACGCTTCCACCTGTTCTGTCAACGGCGCATCATCTTCCGGCAAAAACAGGTCAAACTCAAACTCGTCACTGCCCAGTAAGCGCCGTGTCTCCTCAAATAGCCTGACCAACACGTATTTATTTTCATCCGGCACAGAATTGCTATAATGCAGCAGTTCAGCCAACCAAAGCTCGCTCTCCGTTTGTTCATTGACGCATAACATACCGGTTGCCATGCCATGAGCTTCAGCGGCCGACAGCTCGGCATCGCTTTGTACAATTATTGCGTTACACGCGTTATAAGCCATAATAAATTCACTATCACTAAAAGAAAAATATTGCTTATGCTACCATTGATAATTGACTCGGATAAAATTTGTTCACTTTAGCTTGCCAAGCAATGGACTCTGCGTAATAAAAAGCACTTTTTACTACCGAAAAACAACCGTAAAAGTACCTGATCACTTGCAAAAACCTTAGTTATTAACATGACAGAATCGCATCTACCCTTAGAATTTAAAACTCTCGAAAATAAACTCGATCAGCTCTTCAACAAATATACAGACGTGAAAAATGAAAACAGCTCTCTAAAGATTAAACAAGAAACCCTGGCTCAGGAAAAAACGCAATTGCTGGAAAAAACCACGCTAGCCAGAACCCGAGTAGAAGCAATGATTACCCGACTTAAAGCAATGGAGCACAGCTCATGAATACAAAACCGCAACCTATCTCTCTTATTATTATGGGCAAAGAATACCGGATTGCCTGCGACCCTGAAGAACAGGATGATCTGGTGCATTCGGCCCATCAACTGGATGTGCAAATGCGCAAAATGAGAGACTCCGGAAAAATAACGGGGCCGGACAGAATTGCGGTCATGGCTGCGCTTAATTTGGCTCATGAGTTACAGTTGCTGAAAAATGAAAAGATAATGCTGAACCAAAAACTCAATGAATGCCTGATTAAATTAAGCCACAAGATAGAAAACGTTTTAGAAAATCCCTAAACAAGCTAGAATACCCCGCTGTATCTCCTGCAGCAGTCGAGAGTGTGCTGGGTGTTTCCTGAACCTGTATTAACCCCGGGGACAAATTCCGTTATTGGTGTGCATGCCCGTTTTATACGGGAAGCCTGATTTACCGGTGCCGTCCCCACTTGAACCTCCGGTTCAAGGACGAAAGCACATAACGACGCAGGCGGGAGATACGCTTTTTTAAGCGTTTAAGCGCCCTCGATTGAAGCAGGTTTGACGATAACAAATCGCCAAACACTGTCATCCAAATTAATTAAAGCTTTACCAACACTTCACCACGACCCATTTCTGACATATCACCTGCGTAACGCTGGACACGGTTAAATGCGCTAGTCGCATCGGCAAACCGGGAATTAAGCGGCTTAAATGACGCAAACAAGATCGGTAAAAATGCCAGGGTGTGTGCGCCGCAATCATTAAAACTAGCGGATAGCTGCGGCTGATTCCAGAGCAACAAGGTGCCACGACGCATGGCATAGCCTAAATATCGGCCCGTTTGACCCATCACGGCAATGGTTCCTGCGGTCATCCGTGAGCCGCAATAATCACCGGCATTGCCTTCAATCAAAATATTGCCACGCCGCATGTGATCACCGGCTCGTTGACCGACATTGCCTTTAACCAGAATGGTGCCGCCTTTCATGCCCATTTTATTGCCTGGCAGTGCCGCGCCTAAAAAATCACCCGCATTGCCGGCAATTTCCAGGTAGCCTTTTTTCATTTCACACGCAGCGTACAGTCCGGCATTACCCGAGACCTTAAGCTCGCCCGTTTTCATGCCAAAACCTAAATAGGCACCCGCATCGCCAACGACACTCACGCAACCGCCGTCGAGTTCTTTACCAATAAAATCGAGGTTATCTACACTGTTTTTGATAATGATGTTTTGTGTATCAGAGCCGTCAATGGCAAATAATTCATCAACCCGCAATTTACGTTTACCGCTTTGCAACGTTAACGCCCCAATGTCAGCCAAGGCCAAGTCTTTTAAAAGATGGCAGACCAGCGGCGACATATCGACACGTTGATCGGTTCTGTGTTTTAACGTAAAGGTTAAAGCGTTCATGCCATAATCTCCTGTAAATGAAAATGAAACGGCCCCAGCTTGCCACCATAATTACCCGCACTAATGCGTTTGATGCCATTCTTGGCACCCAAATCACAGACAGCCTGAATGCCCACCCGCATGGCTTTGGCGATGTCTTCTTTGGTTAAACCATCAATAACAATTTCCATGACCGATTCAATCTCGGGTGATAATTCTGTTTTGGTCATGCCTTTTAAAGTCGGACAAAACGCATCATTCGTTGATGCACCCAAGGTTTTGTATTTTGATCCGACTTTAGAACCTGAACGGACAACGCCGCCAGGAAAAGGCATAATCACATTGGGTATTTTACGCATTTCTTCAATCGCGGCCTCACAGGCGGCCAGTGCTTGCGGTTGCGATTCGGCCAATACCAAAAAGTTACCGCCACCAATCGCATCGACCTGACCGGTGGTCGCTTCAGCCAAAAATTCGCCATCCATCACCGGAATACGCCAGTAACGTTTACCGCCAATTTGCTTGGATACCTGAAAGCCGTCACCAAAATAACGCAGGTTTTTACCCAGCGGAATTCTAATACCGCCATCAATACCGGCAAATAATGCCGCCGTCGGCGAGGTTAACACGCACTGCCCTGCCCGGGTTTCCAGTTGTTTGGCCAGCCCTTTGCCGCCCATGGCAAATATCATAATTGATACACCGGGACGGCCATCAGGCGTTTCTGACGACTCTAAAATCCGCTCAATACTGCCTTCACAACCACAAGCGATAACCGACGTGGCGAAGCCCGTCATGGCCTGCGCTGAAATCAGCGCCCACTTTTCATTTTGCGCCGTGATAATGGCGCGGGTGGCTTTCATTGGAAACGCTTCTGCAAACGTTGCGTCGATGGTTACGCCATTAATAATCATATTGTTATGCTCATTGTTAATAGGTATTTTTGTTTTTGAGTAGAATTTGTTGAGCGAATCTTTCGTATTTTTATGGCTTACTTGTTATTTCCTGTTGCAATAAACACAATTCCGGTAATAAAGCGGGTATATCCGTTTCAATAATGCTCCACAAGGTATCGTTGTCTATGCCCAAATAACCATGAATTAATCGATTGCGCATGGCAATCATTTGCCGCCAAGGAATAGTGGGATGCGTAACGCGCTCCTCTTCGGGAATATGGGTTGCCGCTTCACCAATTAATTCAAGATTACGCACCGTTGCGTCGTAGTTTAAGCCACTGAGAACAAATTCAGACTGACTGTAACCCTCGGTATAAACAATTACTTTTTCAGCAAAGCCAATCATGTCTTCTATGTAAAAATACCATTCACGGTTCAATTTAGACATAAATAGCTTCTTGCTCAATAAAGGGGCGTAATTGCGGACGCAATGCTTTATCGGTGACTAAATCAACCGGGCAGTTTAAGTAATCTTCCAAGTAAAACTGCACGCCGAAATAACGTTCAGAAGTCGCAAACCCGTCAAATGCAACCAGAATGTCCACATCACTATTTTCAGAGGCCTCATCACGGGCAGTCGAGCCAAATAAAGCCAACTTCGTTACACCGAACTGCTGCATCAGTATCGGTTTTATTTTACCTAATAGGGTCAATGCGGCTGTGCGCTTCATAAGCTTTACGTCACATTGCTCAGCGGATGCACGGTTATGCTGCCCCGTCCATCCTCGGTAATTTCATCATCACTAATTTTAAAGTTACCCAGCTTCATGGTCAGGTAGCGGTCGAAATAATCTTTTAAGCCTTTTTCTACCGAGGGATCAAAGTCGGGTTTAACAACATGAGTTGTGCCCCATTTGGTAGAAACCACCTTGCCGTCAACGACCACTAATTGACCGTCTTTAAACACATAATCGGGCTTTTCAAACATCTTTTGTCTATCGTTATTATCCGTA
Organism: Methylococcaceae bacterium; assembly: GCA_037130115.1. Lineage (GTDB taxonomy): Bacteria > Pseudomonadota > Gammaproteobacteria > Methylococcales > Methylomonadaceae > Methylobacter_C. Next base: position 3,950 of record JBAXTQ010000018.1, on the reverse strand, counting down.
TAAACCGTAATATCTGCCCAATTCCCTGCGCTTAAACCGCCTCGGTCTTTTAAACCAATTAATTTAGCGGCACCGGCACGCGTCATAATGGCGATTTCCTGTAACGTGTATTCACGTTCAATGGAGGCCAGCGTGGTCATTTTTTGGGCTTCTGGATGGATGGTTGACAGCACGTCATTACGGAAACTTCTGTCCATTAACAAACGTATCAAATGCGGATAACTGGTAAACGGCGCACCGTTAGGATGATCAGTTGTCAGGAAAATACGCCATGGATCATCAACCAGTAAAAAGGTTTCCAAACCAATCGCCCACTGCAAGGCATTAACAAAGTTTTTATCTTTGTATTTAAAAGGCACCACACCGCAACCCGCATCACATTCAATATCCATCGTCACCCATTTATTGGGACTGGCATGTTTATGATTGGCATGTTGACGCATACTATCGCCCGATGCCGTAACAGTTTGACCAAACAGAATTTGGCCCACATCAATGGTGATATTTTTGTTCTTGTTGACCGCTTCGGCAATCTGCGCTGCACCGGATGAAAACTTAAAATCACCTTCAGTACCGTAACTATGGAACTGAATATGCGTTAAATGCATCGGCAAACCGCCGATACCCTGAATGGTATCCAGCGTGGCTTGCATATTACCGGGCACACCCAAATTACAGCCGTGAACATGCAAGGGATGCGTAACACCAATTTCTTTAACGGCCGTTGCCAGCACGCGTAAAATGTCACGCGGCGTCACGCCGTAATGTACGTTTTGCTCATCCAAATCCAGTTGGCGCTGGTTAAATTTAAACGCGTTAATACCACCGGGATTAACGACTTTAACGCCGATGGCTTTGGCCGAATGCATCGTCCAGGCGACATAATCATTAATGGCTTTTTGGTCTTTTTTGGCCGTCAACATGCGCAGTAAATAATCATCACTGCCCATCATGACATAACCACCTTTATCCAGAATCGGTATATCCGCCATTTCCATGTGGGCTTGCCGCGCATTAATCGGCAGTACAGCCGGTTCAAACCCGGCGGTATAACCCATTTCCGCATAACGATAGCCCGTTACAAAGCTGCTGGGCATGGCATGACCACAACCGGAACGGGTAATATCGCTGCGATGAACGGGATCTTGCCGATGATCTTCCGGCAACAAGGTTCTGGCAATATTGCCTTTACCGCCGCCAATATGCGTGTGCATATCAATCGCGCCGGACATGACGACTTTGCCCTTTAAATCATATTCTTTATCAATTTGAAGCGCTTCAGTCGGCGCTTTAACAATACGCCCGTCTTGAATATAAATATCTTGCAGCTGTCCATCGATCCCGCTTGCAGGATCATAGACAGTTCCACCGGTTAACTTTATCAACATTATATTACCTGCAAAGCTTGTTCAATGGCATTCAGTACGTCAGCGGTACTGGGTAAACCGGAATCGCGACACTTTTTTAAGCGAATGGCGACTACGTTATCCATGCGATAGGCATGACCGGCGTGATCAATACCCGGAGTACCGACGGGAATAAACACCGCCGGTTCTTTTGCGAAAATCATACCTGAGCGACCGACAACAATAGTAGGTAGTGCCGTTATCGGCGGTACCGCCTTAACATTAAAGGCATGCACCCAAACCAAGGCATCCGCTTCGCCGTTTGCCAGCAACACGTTGCTATCGTTTAGAAACGGGTCATATTCAGGATAGCCCACACTAAATCGGGTACGCGCCGGATAGCCGGTTGTCCAGCCACAAACCTGATTAGCCGTTTGATCGCCGTCTTTACCTGCCAACGGCAAACCGGAACAGCGGGTGTTTTGATCATTAATATCTTTAATCATTTCTGACACTGTCTGCACGGTCAATTCTGCCTGAGGGTAGGTTAAAGCCCCCGCCGCCCAAGTCACTACACCGTACTTGACCGCTTTAAATTTATCGGCAATAGTTTGTAAATCGGCTACTGTTATTCCGCAAACCGAGGTAGCGCGTATCGGCAGACCCTTTACCAACGCTCTTAATACGGCAACCACTTCAGGCAAATCTTCAATGGCACATTCAAAAACCTGGGCTTTTTGACCGTTGGGTGAGGTTGAGGCATCACCTGATGGCGCTTTGCCTAAATAAATAACGCTACGCTGACTGGTATCATCCAGAAACATGGCTTCTTTATTCCACAGATAACGCTCAAAAAAACGTGGCGCAAAAACTTCCAAATCCGTACCGACCACCAACAAAAAATCACAGCGATTTTTAACTTCCGCCAGCGTGGTGTTCATCCAGCCTGAATCTTGCAGCGCCAAAAAGTTATTACGGGCACCGGTAAAATTAATATTATCGACCACGGCACCGCAACGATCAGCCAACGCCAACAAGCCGCGCATCCCGTTAACATCGGTCGCACAGCCACCTATTACCGGCAGCCGGGTGTCTTTTAATAAAGCGGCTGCCTTGGCGATGGCAACCTCCAGACTCACAGCTTTGCCATCAACACGGGCACTGGTGTCGGTAATCGGTTGTTCAAACGCCGGCGTATTAACCGCACAGCCATTCTCAATTACTTTTAGCGATACACCATCAACCCTGATGGTCAAATCATCCGTGCCAATACCGCAAAAAGGACTCGGTACTTCAGTTATATCAGTCATTCAGCTGTCCTTTTGTTATAGTTGGTTTATTCACCCGATATGCTTGCCAACACCATACCGCCATGATTTTATCGCCGTATTCTAACCTTAATTGGTGGTGCTGTCTCATTTTAACCCACCCTTACAAGCCCAATTCCAGCAACAATTTAACGGATACATAAATAACCAGCCCCATCGCAAATAGATAAGCGCAATACAGTGACGGCTTTTCTTTAAACGCTGTTAGCCAAGTCTGCTGCTGATGGGCTTTTTTTCGTTGCAAATAATCTGCACGCGAAGTCAGAAATCGTTGTTGTTGATAAGCATTGAGAAGCTGCCTTGCTTTTTCCAGATCAGCCGCATCCCTTAGCCACAACGCCGGCATAGACATGCCCCAGTTACCGGCAGACGTCTCATAAAAATCGATGTTCTGCGCTGTTAATAATTCGCGGACTTCATCCGCTTCATCTTCGGGTACACCGCGTAAATTAAATAATAATTGGGTCATTTTTTTGTGATCGGGAAGGCAGTTAACTTAAAATTTGCTATTATAGCGACAACCTATATAGATGCATCGTAAAACACCGTAAGCCATGGATAATAAAGACCAACAATTAATAGATACCACGCAAAACTGGTTAAAAACCATCATTATTGAATACAGTATTTGTCCGTTCGCCAAACGTGAACTGGAGCGTGGCAGTATTCGTTTTGTCGCCAGTCACGACACAGACATTGAAAGCTGTCTGTCAAATTTAATGCTGGAATGTGATCGTTTGAATAGCGATGCCGGTATTGAAACCACGCTCATTATTTATGACCAGGCTTTTATCTGCTTTGATGATTACCTGGATTTTGTTGAACTTGCTGAAGAATTATTGCTGGTAGAAGACTACGAAGGTGTTTATCAGTTGGCCAGTTTTCATCCTGATTATTGTTTTGAAGGTGCCAAGCAGGATGATCCGGCTAATTACACCAACCGCTCGCCCTACCCCATGCTGCATTTATTGCGGGAAACCAGCATTGACAGGGCAGTAGACACCTACCCACACACGGAAGACATCCCGCAACGAAACATTGAGTTAACGCGTAAATTGGGACTTGCCAAAATGCAGGCATTATTGGCGGCGTGTTATCCAGTCAAAATAGATAACTAACAATGATTGGCTCTTGGTCTTTCAGAAATTAAACATCCACTACACGACAATTTAACTCACACGGATAACATCTCTCAAAGGAATGGTATCCAATGCCGTTAAATTAAGCATACCACTGGAGTAAAACCGCTTTAGCTGTTTTTACAGGCAATAGCTGA
>JBAXTQ010000179.1:0-8162 GCA_037130115.1 Methylococcaceae bacterium | reverse complement strand
AAAATAAAGCACGTAGGGGATGCCAATTATTTTTAAGGAATGCTCTGAATGGCTGTAAATCCGTTACGTGATTGATCTCCTCATGCATGTCTGATTGTTGCCGAGTTTTCCAGAGATCAGGTAAGCGCTCGGTTATTAAACGCAGCCAGTAAACAGGATACCAGAGATACACACGCCAATCCTCTGCACGGACAGGATAAAAACCCGCTATAAAGATTTTGGGTCGAAAAACCTTGCGCAATAGAACAGAACCTTTAGCAGCCAAGCCTTCTGCACGAAAAACCTCTAAATGTAAACCTATACCTTTATGTGTTTCAACGTCCTGTAGCATCAAGCTTTCAGCGATAGCTAATGCAGCCTCCAGATTTAGATATACAGTGCCGTCAACCTCAGAAGGCCAATCTATATGACCAACATCCCAATAACGTTGGGTTAACTTTAACGCCAAGATATAACCACGCATTTGTTGTTCTTGCCGGGCTATTGTCCAAAACAAATCCCAATCGATAATCTGCGTAGTCATTAAAAACGCTAAATCAGGTAACAACAAGGGGCCATTATTAAACTGATGTTCATAGACTGCATGGAAAATCATGTGCAACAAACAATCCGTAGGGGACTCGTAAGTTATCTGCTCCTGAGCCAATGGTGCCGTGATGCAGCGCTCCCAAAACCTGGAGTCATCACTTGGGTCAGTGTGCAAAAAGCAGTTTTGATCGTACAAGCGGGCGTGTAACTCTACAATAGCTTGCCCTGAACAAGACCGCAATGGCGGCAAATGTTTATAGAGAAGCAGAGCGGCATCAGGTGTGCCCAAATAGTCGTCGATGCGTGTTAAACCTGCCGCAAGCAGAACCTCATAAGCAGCCAGTACCTGTTCTTTAGGCACTAAAATATCCAAATCCCTTAATGGACGCAAGCCTGCTTGTGGATAGGCATGATATGCCAGATAGGCACCCTTCAAGGCAATATAAGGGATTTTTGCCTGAGTCAGGATCTTATGAATAATCAACAACTCCCGTTGCAGGGTCAGCGAGCGCAAGGTTGACTTCGTGTAGCTCTGGGCAAGCACTGATCGAATTTCCCCGGGAACATCAAGATGACTCTGCCCTCTACTCAATTGCCAATGCAACATAGGGCCAAGACGATGTTGCCTTACGCTGCGCATCACCACCGACCACTCAGCAGCGCCCAACATGGTCAGGCGCTGCTGATCTACCGGACGTAAAGGCGAAAGCAAATCAAGCAGTAATCTTTGCAGAGTTTGATTGGCAACGCTCATGGCTCAACCCTGACATCGGCTTGTTGTTTATAGTAAGCCTTAATCGCTTGCCAGTTGCCTTGTGCGGCAAGCCGCCCTTCCGTTAAGACAATAACCTGATCGGCATGCTCCAAAGTGGATAGACGATGACCTATCAGAACCACCGTTAAGCCGCCGTGCAGTTGTTCAATTGCGCGACGAATACGCGCTTCATTATCATAATCCAAGGCACTGGTGGCCTCGTCCAAAATGAGTAGGCCGGGCTTTTTAAGCAAGGCGCGAGCCAAGGCAATGCGTTGCCGCTCGCCCCCTGAGAGGCGAATACCGCCATCGCCAACGATAGTGTCAAGCCCTTGCGGTAATTGAAAAACAAACTCAGCGGCTGCTTGTTGAAGGGCAAGCCGCAGCTCCTCTTCTGTTGCGTTGGCATCACCCCACAATAAATTCTGACGAATACTGTCATGAAACAAGAAGACCTCTTGGGGCACATAAGCCACCTGTTTGCGCCACTCATGACGCGCACTACCCGTTATCGATTTTCCATCAACAAATAGCTCACCGCTATCGGGCACCAACAAACCCATAAGAACATCCGCCAAAGTGCTCTTGCCGGCGCCTGAGGCACCGATAATAGCAGTCGTCGTTCTTGCCCGAAAAGATAAGGACAAATTATGTAAGATGGGTTGCTCACGCTCTTTGTAACTGACACAGACTTGATTTAACGTAATGGCGTCAGTAATCGACCAACTCCCGGTGCTCTTGGTGTGCAAAGGCTCGGCTGAATGCTGACAGTCCGCCAACAGTAACTCTATTTCTTGTAAAGCGGGTAAAGCATGAAGCAAATGATGAAATTGTTGCTGCCCGGACATAAATTGAGGAATAAGACGGCTAAAAATTAAAATTAACGTCAACAGCTCGGGGGTTGGCGTATGCCAAATGGACAAACCCACATACAAATAACCTGCCAGTAACGCCGAACCACCCAGTTGAAACAAGGCCTTTGATAAACTGGTACTGGCACCAAAAGCCAGCTGCTGTTGCCGGAGCGTTTGGGTAATCTCGGTAAAAAAGTCCAGGTGACGTTGCTCGTTAACCAGAATTTTGGCCAGCTTAATTCCAGAGAGACTTTCTTGCACATTCGCCTGCAAAGAGCGACTCGCAAGCGTCTGCTTATAACCCAGCGAAAAAGCCTGCCGCCGCTGACCGGACAATAACCCAAAACCGACCCCACCCGTCAATAAAGCCAAAGTAGTCATGCTCCACGACAAAGCAAAAGCTACCATCAAATAGGCCATGATGGTAAGCGCCGAGGCCATCAGACTAAGGCCAAAATTAAGCCCCATTCCCACCCGACTGACATCACTCATTAACAAATTGGCGTGATCTGATTGGCGCCTGCTCACCAACCAGCGCCATTCAACCCTCAACAGGGCACGAAAGCACTTAAGGCGCAATTGATCGACCAACTCATGTTGGAGAATAGCGCCCATTTGCTCGCGGCCATACTGGATGGCACTCCGACAGGCCACCAACAAAACAAACACCCCCAACAAACCGCTCATGGCAGGAGGAATGCCCAATAAAGTCAGCACGCCCAGTAATTGCTCAATAAACGGATTATGACTGCTACCGCCATCAATGACGGCCAGCAAGGGCACCAATAACAACAAGCCAATGCCATCGGTCAAACCCGCCAACAGCATAAGCAGAAACAAACCGGCAACTTTGCCTTTAGGGGCTCTGGCCAGCAGCCGCCAAAAGCCAAGTACAACAGCATACGTCATGGTAAATGAGGGTCTACAAAACAACCCACCACAGTGAACCGATTAAAACTAAACCCACCCGTCACTCGTATTCTGCCAGCCGCCACCCAAGCATGGGCTTTCATATCGGCCAACTCGGGATCCCGTTGCAGGCCAAAGTAAAGGGCATAGGGAATATTATAAAGTCCAAGCAACCAGCGTGCCGCTATTGCTTGCGGAAAGCAATTGGAATCCCACGGGGTATACTTGGCCGACAGGCGCACGGCCCGACCAATTTGTAAGGCACGATATTCCTGAGCCTGGCTCAGCAAAGGCACCCACGGTGTGGCAGTCATCGTTTGGCCCAGACAGTCCGCAAGCTTTTTAAATTTAACACTAAAAATCAGCAGCTTACAAATACCCAGCACACACCACAACGGAATCAGCCAAAGTTGAATAAACAGGGGCTGTCGAAACAAGGTGACCATCTTTCGTCGCAGGGTGGTGAGCATCGGCTAGCCTATTAAAATCAAACCATGTTTCAGTAGTTCTTGGGTAAACTGCTGCATATCAGCCTGACAAATGTCTTCAGCCACGGCATATTCATTGCAAATAATCTCAATGATCCGCGCAACGCTAACCGGCTGCATCAGCAGCTCCCATACCCGCGACCCTACGCCACCAATCCCGAAGTATTGGCCTTGCTCAATACTCATCATGACAGTCTCGCCGTCCATGTCGGCAGAAACCAGATCAGGGTTGCGTACAAGTAACGTATCGTTTGTAATTATAGTCATGATAGCGTATTTCAACATAAAAAAAGCCGATTTTACCTTGTATTTTGATGCTTGGAGAATTATTTTAGGACAGTGATCGTTGTCTGTTTTGGTTTCGATGGGCGCTAGCCATCGCTGGCGGATAAAGCCGCGTAGTTGCGTCGGGTTAGCGACAGCGTAACCCGACAAATCAAAGTATCTGTGCCGGTTTACGACTAACGTCCAACCTGACCTACAAAGCATCTAGCGGATAAAGCCGCTTCGGTTTTTTTTAGTTTGCCGAGGTGAATGTTGGGTTGGAAGAGCACCAACCCAACGGGGCTAACCCGATACGATGGCACCACGCAACCAGACAAAAATATCAGGATAATAAACAAGAATAAAGGCTTTTAAATGCTGGAAAAGGTCAGTTATAATAAGAATAAGGCCAACAGGTTTAGCGGCCCCAACTGATCTAAAAGCGATGTAAGCGTTTATAAATCCAAAATTAACAGAGGGCAGATCATGCACACACAACAAAGGATAGATACAAAACAACTGACGGGCGCACTCAACACGACAAATCAAAAAAAACAATACGTGGCACCCACAATAAGAACGTTGAATAGCGGAACAGGTACAGGAAAAATTTTGGACATTGAGCCTGAAGTTCTTTTCGTTTCCGGTCCCGATGGGAGCTAAAAACCAAATAGAACACTAACACCGCCAACGTTGTCTTCAATTCCGTCCAGAGGGGTTCTGGCACCGCCACGATGAGCGGAGATCGCCTGTGTGGCGTGACGTGATAGCCGCATCGGGCTGGTGCTTTTCCAACTCAACATGCACCGCGGCCAAACGTTGGTATGTCTAACAACATGGCAGCCAGAGATCGACCATCCACCACAGCGCACGGTGCTGACGAATACGCCGTGCAGGGTCACAGATAGCGCACGCTCAGCAGGCCATGCGGGAGACGCCACTGTAACACCTGCTGGGCGATAAACCGATCCCAAGCGTCTGAGTCGTTGCCACACGGCTTAAGTCTGCTTCAACCAACGATCCAACCAGCGCAGGGTACTCACTCCGCGCCGAAGGCTGAAGGCTGAAGGCAAAATTATCATCGACTGTCCCTTGCTCGGCTTGCTTGAGCTGTAGTCGGAGTTTGGGACGGTCGATCAAGTCGCTTAAATCAGGGTGCAGATCGGCCTCCCACTGGCGAGCCTCTTGCACCAAGGCGATCAAGCCCGCGCCCTTAAAATCTTGCAACAGTTGCCCATAGCCCATGTTTTTACTGGGCTTCCACGCCACCCGTTTTGGCACCACCTTATCAATGGCGCGGCGATGCAGATAGCGACCGATGCCCTTGGGTCCGACTTTTTCGATACCGGGGGTGGAAAGATACTGTTGCACCAGACGCACATCCCACAACGGCCAGCGGTAGTCGATGCCGTAGGATGCCGCCATTAAGGTGCAGTTTTCCAGTCGCGTGGCAACGTAGGGCATTTTTAGCAGTTTTTGCAAAATAAAGTCATTGATCTTACGGTACGGGGCGTCATAACGGGCTCCCTCCATATATTCGGTGTGGAGATCCAGTCGCTGTACCCATTCGAGCTGGAGCAATTGATGCGGCCAGCGAACCTGCCAGGCGGCAAGAAAACGGGCATTATAGGCAGGCTTGTTGCGCCCCAGCGTGGCCGCCTTAAGCACCCGCAAGCTGCGGGTTAACGGGTTGCCGGGCACTATATCCCACAGTGCTTGGTATTGGTGCTGATCCAGCAATTCCCAACGCAGGTGACGGCCGGGGTTGGTGACCACCTCATCACCCCCATAGCCCGAGAACAGGGTGCGGATGCCGCGCAGTTCGCACTCACGATAGAACAGGGTATGTCCTGAGCCGCTGCCATGTTCTTCCGGGTAACCAAGTATCCGCAAAGCCCGGTCAATCCGCTCATCGGTATCATCAATAGCCGAGCAGGCGGTGATGATGTAATTATGGGTAATGTTCAGTGCTTGGCTGGTTTCCAGAATAAACGCCGGTTCTTGCTCGCCCAGCGCAAAACCAAAGCTGTGCAAGCGCTCACCCGGGATACCCATAAAATGCGCCAGATAGGCGGTAATGGTGGCCGAGTCAAGGCCGCCGCTGTTCTCTGTACCCAAGGGGAAATCACTGCCCATGCGGCAGCGGATCGATTCCTCCAGTACCGCCCGATAGGCTTCGACCCACTGTGGGTCACGGCGGAAGGCGGACGGGGCATCGTCACGCCAATGATGCCAGCGGCGCAGCTGCGGCGGGCTGTCCAAACTGACCGTCAAGCAGTGACCGGGCGGCAGTTTAACGAGGTCGCGATAGCCGGTCTGTTGGTCGCTCATGGACATGCCCAGCAGGTAGCGTGCCATCCAGGTACTGTCCGGCATCAGCGGGTTGGGGCTGAGCACCCGCAACGCCGCAACGCTGGTCGCAAACGCCAGTCCGTCAGGGTTTAGCTGATAATACAAAGGTTTGACGCCCAACGGATCACGCGCCAAAAACACCCGGCGGCGCTCGGCATCCATCACCGCCAGCACAAAATCACCCAGTAAATGTTCGGGTAGCGCCTCCCCCCAACGCCGCCAAGCTGCCAATACCAGTTGTGCATCGCTGGCCGCTGCATCACCGACCTCCCTCAAGGCCGCCGCCAACTGATCCCGGTTATCCAAACGCCCCCAAAAAGCCAAGGCCACACCGGTGTAAGGACAGCACAGCGGCACTTGTGCATCCCGGTTAGCCGGGGCATTAAATACCCGCTGCTCCAACAAACACACAGGGCCCTGCTGCCAAAAGCCTTGCTGATCAGGCTGATGATAAGGGCTTAGTGCTGCGCCCCACAGGGTTTTTGCCTGCGCAGACGCAGGGCAGCGGGAAGGATTTAAGGATAAAAGACCGGCAAACATGCAACAACTCCAAATAAACCAAAAGGTAATAGACTCCGCGCGGTGTCTATCTAATAAAATCCACCCCGAACCCTTGTTTTCCAAAGCGGGGGACTGGACTACCAAGACGGGACACTGAACAGCAAAATGATTCGCCAAGTGCCAAAGAGTCCGGAATCCAGTCACACGGATGTGAAGCTTTAGTAATCATACGGCAACGGTTATCGGAAAGTCACCATCCATGGCACTGGATACCGGCATCCTTGCCGGTATGACGGCGTTAACTAAAATTTTTTGTCCCGGCTTAGTGGGTAGCCAAATACCCAAAACGGCGCATGACATCGTGATGATCGTTGATAATTTTATCAATTTGAATCGGGACTTGTTTGTCGCGCCAATCACCCAACTTAGGGTATGAGGCTAGCCAATAGATACCTGCCATAACGTTAAGGGTTAGCCGTCATATCGGCCAATAGATGGTCAATGAGGGTATCCAGCTTGAAGCCGGAATTAGGGCGGGTAACGCGAGCCAGATGGATTTTTCCGGCCAATTGTCCGCATAGCTTTAGATGTTCAGCTTTAAGACCTAAGCCGTTTAGAAAGCTCAGTCGATAGGTATTGTTACGCAACGGAATAAAGCGGTTCATCCCTTGGATAGCTTCAAATTCAATCGTATCAATATGATCATTATCCAATAGATAGACCCAGCGGATTGGTAACGGTTGATCTGTAAACAGCTGGCCCAAGGGGTAGTTAAACTTTTCCGTATTAGGTCTTATCCGTCGCAAATCAGCGGTGTTAATAGCTAATTTATCAGCTACATCCTGCCAGAGTTTAATACGCGGGAATCCAGGTAAAGCGCGGCAAAGTGGGTCTACAGGGACAACATCGTCTGCTAAAACAGCATAACCCCGCTGCATAAAACCGGCCGCTAAAGTTGATTTACCTGCCCCTGAATAGCCTACACAAACCATGCACTGATCGCCGATCCGTATAGCATTACCATGGAGCACAAGATAACCCCGTTGAAATAAAAGTGCGCCTAAAGCCGAACCCAGTAAGAATACCCGAATACTGTCTTCATCAATCTCTGGTTCCGGGTCAATAACAATTTCATTGCCCTTGCTTATAAGAAAGCGAGCGATTTGGGGTATTTGAAGCCAGAGGGTATCTGTTGCCACCCAGAGAAAAGGCCCTAATTGTTGGCCATTGGAAAGACCATCATCACTTACCGAGCCTATGCGAATATGGACATCAGGTAGATCCATATTTAAACAAGGCAATAGTTCCGGAAGCGTTAATTCACTCTCTATACTTAGGTTGTAGGCATTAAAACGCATAAAATTTTGCTTGGGTTAGTTTATTTGACCATATAATGCCGTAGAGGCGGGTTAGCGACAGCGTAACCCGACAAATCCAAGTATCTGTGTCAGGGTTACGGCTAGGAGTCTGTCCGACTTCCCCAGCGCAAATCTGATAAAATAGATTTTTACA
>JBAXTQ010000178.1:0-8171 GCA_037130115.1 Methylococcaceae bacterium | reverse complement strand
ACGATGCAGTGGATTGCTTTTTAGATGTTTTTTATTTCATGCGTCGGGGCTGTGTTTTTCGGGAGTCTTGCTGCAGCGCCTATTGCAAGTGCAGTAATTACAAATCATTCCGGAACAATTTGTAAAAACTATAATAACGATGAGGTAAGTTTTGTTGACTACTTCACGTATGGAACCCGGAGTTTGAAAACCTCCCCGCAACAAATTCTTTGTCCATTGACGAGAAACACAAGTACATCGACTGGTGCGTGGGTTTATGTCGATATTAAGCATACTAGCTTCGCGACTACTACCTGTGTAGCTTACAGCTACAATGAGAATGGCGTGTTATTGGATTCGCACACTCTATCTTGGACAGGTACGGGGGTTCATGAGTTTGAGTTGAATCTAACTGGCAAAGGCATGAGCAATGCATGGAGTGATTATTCCGTGCTTTGTACAATTCCGGGAAATGGTGTGGCTACCATAATGGGTATTGATGTATCCGAGTGAGTTTTAGGCTAAGAGCTAGGAGGCTGCCCGAGAATGTAAAATATAAAAAATTGACTTAAAATCGACTAATATTAGCCTAAATGCTAACAATTGACTCATTATTTTGTGACATATTTAAATAATTATTTTTATATTTATCTTCAAAATTTAAAAATGCTAGGTTCTAATATAATATTTTGAATTTAAAGTCTTTATATTCTTGGACAATCTCCTAGGAGTCTGTCTGATTTATAACCAATTGAATTAAAACGAATTAAATTTTATTGGTTACCGAATTTTACGTTAATTACACAACCTTGACGTTAGTATTAACGGATTTTGTCTTCCGCCGTTTTGTAACTGATTGTTTTTAATTAATTATTAAGTCAGACAGGCTCCTAGAGGGAACTCATACAGTGTGAATGCTGCTGCGTCTGAATTTATAGATGCAGCATTTTATCGAACGGAGGAAATGTAATCATGAAGTTGCAAATAGGAGTGCCAATTTGTGCAGCGATTGTTGTTATTGGATGGTTGGTTTTTTCTTACGTAAATAATAGTAATTCATTACCGTCAAACACAATTTCAAAATCTGCACATGTATTAGTATCAACGTTTCCGGAGATTGAAGCAGCGCAGCCTAAGTCCAACAATATTTCCTTGGCGGAGGGTATGATGGCTTTACGGCAGGAAGTGATATTTCTCCGTAGGGAGGTTGCTAATATCCAAATGCAGTTGCACAGTCAACCCGAAGCACTTGTAAATAAAGCCCGAGCAAGTAAGGAGCCTGATGCACGAAAGATGTCTGCGAAAGATGAAAAAGGCATTAAACAAGAAAGAACTGAGGCGCTAGAAGCAGCATTTGCTCAGGAGTCCATTGACCAGAAGTGGGCGAACGAAGCAGTTCGTGCAATAAAAGATGCTCTAGCTCAAGAAGACATGGGGCAACTAGTTTTGCAAAGCTTGGTGTGTCGTTCCAATACCTGTCGTATAGAATTAGACAATAATAAACCTGGAGATATATCAAAATCTTTACCTCTATTCATGCAACGTTTGTCTGAAATAGTACCCAACGTTACGGCAGACGAGGTTGAGGACAGTACAGGTGGGACAAGTTTAGTCTTTTATATGTCCCAAGACACAAACGACTCTGAGCAGTAGAACCCTTAAATGCTTTTGAAAAAGCTTCTGCTTGGCTTTCAGGAACGCCGGTAGCTGTTAAGGTACAGATAAATTTATGTGTATCAAAAGTTATACAAGAAAACAACAGGTTCGAGGCTTGCAATATCACATTTACTGGCTCCAAAACAGGAAGCTGGAGCTTGGGAACCAGGTAATTCTAGCGATTTTTTACCTTGGTTTTTCTTCGTGTCTCGGCAACTGCTCCCTGCGTTGCTCTCGATCGCTGTTCCAGACGCGATTCTACCTTCCGCCATCCATGGCTACGTATCTCCTGCATAATCGACAGGGATGTGGTGAATGCAGATATTGCAGGAGCAAATATCTGTCCATGCAGTCGTTCGTGGTGAATATTTCTTTTTACAAGCAATCCAGAATCGCACGTTTAACGGCATCCAAACTCGCATCAATAGTCACCGGTTTGGCATCGGCGCATTGTTGCATGGCTATTTCGGGGTCTTTAATTCCATTGCCGGTTAAGGTACAAACAATCTTGCTGCCTTCAGGGATTTTTCCGGATGCTATGTCGTGCAAAGCGCCCGCTAATGAAGCCGCTGAGGCGGGTTCGCAAAATACACCTTCATATTGAGACAACATTTTTTGTGCGGCCAAAATTTGTTCATCGGTAAATTTGTCAAACCAGCCACCGGATTCTTTTTGAGCCGCCCAAGCGAAATTCCAGGATTGTGGGTGACCGATACGAATGGCTGTGGCGACAGTTTCAGGGTTGTCAATCATCATGCCTGCGACGAAAGGTGCTGCGCCAGCGGCTTGATAACCACACATAACCGGACGATTAGAGCAAACCCGATCGGTAGCATACTCATTGTAGCCTTTCCAGTAAGCGGTGATATTACCGGCATTACCAACAGGCAGGCAGTGATAGTCCGGCGCAAAACCCAGTTCATCGACAATTTCAAAGGCGGCGGTTTTTTGGCCTTCAATTCTAAACGGATTAATGGAGTTAACGATGGTAACGGGAGCATGGTTAGCCACTTCTTTAACCAGTGCCATGCCTTTGTCAAAGTTGCCGTTAATCTGAATGATGGTGGCGTTGTACATTAAGGTTTGCGCCAGTTTTCCCAGAGCAATTTTACCTTCAGGAATCAACACAAACGCTTTAATGCCTGCTCGTGCCGCGTAAGCAGCAGCAGCGGCCGAGGTGTTACCGGTTGAGGCGCAAATAATGGCCTCACTGCCTTCTTCGACGGCTTTGGTAACCGCCATGGTCATGCCACGGTCTTTAAAGGAGCCGGTTGGATTTAAGCCTTCAAACTTGACATAAATATCAACGTCTTTGCCGATCATTCGGGGTATATTTTGCAATTGAATCAGCGGTGTTCTGCCTTCATTCAAGCTGATGATACGCGTTGTTGCACTGACCGGCAGACGGTCTCTGTAACGCTCAATTAATCCGGTGTAATGTTTTTGTGTAGTCATGATATTTATTTATTTCAAAGTTTCCAGGCGGATGCGATTAACTTTTCCGGTAACGGTTTGAAGGGCTTCGATTTCAGCAATCGCAGCGTTCATTTCTTTTTCCAGCGTGATTTGCGTCAGCAAAATAATCGGTATGGCGGTTTCATTGCCTATCGGTTCTTTTTGGATGATGGCTTCAATACTGATGTGATGGTCTGCCAGTATTCTGGTGACATCGGCTAAGACACCCGGTTTATCTTCCGCAGTCAGGCGTAAATAATACGATGTTTTAAAACGGTCAGCCGTTACAACAGGAATATCAGCCAGGGAATCCGCCTGAAAAGCCAAATGCGGTACGCGGTTTTCAGGGTCGCTGGTTAACGCTCTAACGACGTCAATCACATCCGCAACCACGGCGGAGGCGGTCGGTTCTGCACCGGCACCGGCACCGTAATAAAGCGTCGGACCCACGGCATCGCCTTTGACCAATACGGCATTCATGACACCGTTAACATTGGCAATCAATCGGCGCTGGGGGATTAAGGTCGGATGCACTCGTAATTCAATGCCTTCGGCCGTTTTTCTGGCAATACCTAAATGCTTGATTCGGTAACCCAATTGTTCGGCATACTCGACATCAAGCCGGGTAATTTCGGTAATGCCTTCGGTATAAACCTTATCAAACTGTAACGGGATACCAAAAGCAATTGAAGCCAAGATGGTTAGTTTGTGTCCGGCATCAATGCCTTCTACATCAAAAGTGGGATCAGCTTCCGCATAACCGAGGGCTTGCGCTTCGGCCAACACGTCATAAAAATCCCGGCCTTTATCGCGCATTTCTGTCAAAATAAAATTACCGGTGCCGTTGATAATCCCGGCCAGCCATTCAATTTCGTTGCCGCTCAAGCCTTCGCGTATGGCTTTGATGATGGGAATACCGCCGGCAACAGCGGCTTCAAACGCGACGATGACGCCTTTTTCACTGGCTTTGGCAAAAATCTCGTTACCGTGTAAAGCAATCAGGGATTTGTTGGCCGTTACAACGTGCTTGCCGTTGGCGATGGCTTTTAAGACCATATCTTTAACAAGCCCTGCACCACCAATCAATTCCAGAACAATATCAATCTCCGGATCGTTGATAATATCCATGGGATCAGTGCTTAAGATAATGCCTTGGGTATCGCAAATCCGTTCTTTATCCAAATCCTTTGCCGAGGCACGCGTGACAATGATTTCCCGGCCTGCCCGTCGTGCAATTTCTGCGGCATTACGTTTTAACACATTGACCGTACCACCGCCAACAGTACCCAGCCCTAATATACCTACTTTTACCGGTTTCAAATTAAGCTCCAGTTAAAAAATCGTTCACGTTCCAATTGAATGGGGCGATTTTATCGCCCTTAAAGTTTTATTTGGCTGCCTGTTTAATACCATCTTTTTTCATCATCAGACGAATACCGCGCACGGCCTGACGGGTTCGGTGTTCATTCTCGATTAAACCAAACCGGACATGATCATCTCCGTACTGACCAAAACCAATACCGGGGGAAACCGCCACTTTTGCTTCTGCCAGTAATTTTTTACAAAACTCCAACGAACCCATGGACTGATAAGCTTCCGGAATTTTTGCCCAGACAAACATGGTGGCTTTGGGTTTTTTAACAGGCCAGCCGGCCGCATTTAAACCCTCGCATAACACATCGCGTCTTTTTCTATAGACCTCGGCGATTTCCTTGACACAGTCTTGAGGGCCTTCCAGGGCAGCAATGGCAGCAATTTGAATCGGCGTAAACGTGCCATAATCCAGATAGGATTTAATCTTGGCCAACGCTGCAACCAGTTCTTTGTTGCCGCACATAAAACCCACGCGCCAACCGGGCATATTATAACTTTTAGACATGGAGAAAAATTCTACGGCAATGTCTTTCGCGCCTTCAACCTGAAGAATGGAGGGTGCTACGTAACCGTCAAAAACAATATCCGCATAGGCAATATCCTGTACTACCCAAATGTTGTGTTCTTTAGCCACGGCGATAATTTTTTCAAAAAAATCCAGCTCCACACATTCAGTGGTGGGATTTCCCGGAAAATTAAGAATCAACATTTTGGGTTTGGGCCATGAATCAACAATGGCTTTTTGCAATTCTTCAAAAAAATCGCCACCCGGAATCATGGGCACATGCCGTAAATCTGCGCCGGCAATTACTACACCATAAGGATGTATGGGATAAGCAGGATTGGGCACCAACACAACATCGCCAGGCCCCAGTGTTGCCAATGCCAAATGTGCCAAACCTTCTTTGGAACCAATGGTAACAATGGCTTCGGTTTCCGGATCAAGATCGACATCAAAACGGGTTTTATACCAGTTACAGATCGCTTTCCTTAAGCGGGGAATCCCTTTGGACACGGAGTAACGATGCGTATCAGCTCGCAGCGTGGCTTCAACCATTTTATCAACGATATGTTTAGGCGTTGGCTGATCGGGATTACCCATGCCAAAATCAATAATATCCTCTCCCGCAGCACGAGCCTTGGCTTTCAGCTCGTTAACAATGTTAAAAACGTAGGGGGGTAAACGACTTATTCTATGAAATTCTTCCATTTAAAGCTCTTGAGTAACCCAAGTATGAGTAAGATTAAAAAAATATAACTTCCCGGTAAATCTTTAAGGACTTAAAAAACCTTGGATTTAAATGCTGCCTACAAGAGAAGTTACAAAAAAACTGTCTAAATTACTGGTGTTAACGCCTTCTGTCAAATAATAGCGCGTATTTGGCGGAGTAACGGCTTACTTTAACCCAATCTTCAAGTTCTTAATGCTTGATTTCGGGGATTTCAGCGCTAACAAACAATAGGCGTAGGCTGGAATAAGACCACCCAAGCGGAGCGCGTGGTGGCGTTTCCGGCATACTCGTACGAATGCCGGAAACGCTTATTCTCGCTTCCGCTCGAAAAGTCTTATTCCGGCCTACAAGGTTTCCGGCATTCATCATTTACCGCCGACATGCATTAGCGTAAATACACGGGGTTATCAACGATCTATAAAGTCAAGCTAAGGAAACTTGAAGGTCGAGTTTAAAGACAATACGCGCTCCACTCGCCGCAAGTCTTCTTGTGTATCAACCCCCGCCTGTGGCGTTTGGTCGACAATTTTTACCAAGATGGCTTCGCCATGCCACAAGATTCTGAGTTGTTCCAGTGCTTCAACCGACTCAAGGGGGGACGGTTCCCAAGAACAATAACGCTTTAAAAAATCGACCGTATAGGCATAGAGTCCGATGTGCCTAAAATAAGGTACAGTGCCGGACGGGGTTCTGCCTGAATTAGCAAAAGCCTCCCGCTCCCACGGAATGGGCGCACGGCTAAAATAAAGCGCATAGCCGGCTTTATTTAATACCACTTTAACGGCATTGGGATTAAATATTTCTTCTGAATCAATTATCTTGGCCGCCAGCGTTGCAATACCTGCCTGTTGCTGACTCGCCAAGGCAAGCGCCACCTGATGAATCGTTGCCGGCGGAATAAGCGGCTCATCGCCTTGCAGATTGACGATAATTTCGTTATCTGCCCAACCACAATAGTCCGCAACCTCGGCGATTCTTTCCGTACCACTTTGATGATTCGTGCGCGTCATGACTGCTTTAATGCCTAAGGTGCCAACAGTTTGAAAAATCCGTTCATCATCGGTAGCGACGATGACCTCTTCAGCACCGGCTTCTTGCGCACGCTCACAAACATGGGCAATCATGGGTTTGCCGGCAATCGCCAATAACGGTTTGCCCGGTAGACGGGTTGAGGCATAGCGAGCCGGAATAACGACTTTAAAACGTAGCGTCATTGGTATAAGGCATCAGTTTCTTCACTGCTTAACTCGCGGGCTTCATCTTCAAGCATCACGGGAATATCATCGCGGATTGGAAAAGCGAGGCGATCTGCCCTGCATATTAATTCTTCTTTGGTTTTATCATAGCGCAAGGGACTCTTGCATAAAGGACAGGCCAAAATATCGAGCAGTTTTTTATCTATCATGCTTTTCTCTTAAGTAAGTTTAATAATTGTTCAGAAAAAGCGGCCTCAGGCACGGCTTTTACTGGAAGATACCAATGCTGTTTTCCTGCAAATGAAGTACATTTTACAGCATCCTTTTCAGTCATTAGTACAGGTTTGTTATCAGTGTATTCAATATCGTGACGTTGGAATGGATAATGATCGGGAAATTTATGCGTTTTACAAATTAAGCCAGCGGCTTCCAATACTTTAAAAAAGCGTTCCGGATTACCAATACCAGCCAAAGCATGGCACTCAACCCCCTTAAATTCTTGCAATGATTTTTGCTCGCCGGTCACTAAATTTACCAACTGGTCACCCACCAAGCGCATGGATATTTCATTGTCTTCCGATTTCTCACCATTAACAATGATGAAATCGACATTTTTTAACCGTTCAATAGGTTCGCGTAACGGCCCGGCAGGTAAACAGTAGCCGTTACCAAAGCGTCTTTCTCCATCGATGACCACAATTTCAATGGTTCTGTTTAACGCATAATGCTGCAAACCATCATCGGATAAAATGACATTACAATCCGCTTTACCGAGCAACAATTTTGCAGCCTCTACCCGCAACGGCCCTACCGCCATCGGGCACCCCGTTTGTTTGGCGATTAGCAAGGCTTCATCACCGGTGTTTTTTGCGTCACTGTCAACCGTCACCCATTGCGGCCATGATTCAGCTTGCCCACCGTAACCGCGACTAATGATACCCGGTTTAAAACCGGATTCTTTAAGAAATTCAGCCAACCAGATAATCAACGGTGTTTTGCCGGTGCCACCGACCGTAATATTACCTACGATGATAACCGGAACCGGCAAGGTATGTGATTTTAGTATGCCTAAACGGTATAAGAAGCGTCTAAATCGGACAAAATCATTAAATAAAAAGCTCAAAGGCGATAACCAAACGCCAATAAAGTGATCTTTATACCAAATATCTGTTGCCCAACGGGTCAGTTTTTTTTTCATAATTTATTTTTTAATGTAAGGCTGTAACAAGGTACAAGGTACAAGGTACAAGGTACAAGGTACAAGGTACAAGGTACAAGG
>JBAXTQ010000177.1:0-8203 GCA_037130115.1 Methylococcaceae bacterium | reverse complement strand
TTTTTCTTACTGCGGTATCGCTCAAGTATCCATTCGCACTCGAAAACTGTCCGGCCGTGGTTCGTAACGAAAAGTCCAAGCCACAATACAACATCACTAGCTGTAAAAGCTCATAGACTGATTGTACTTTTCGAGATCGGCAAAAGGCTTTAAATTCATAAGCCATTGCCTGATAATCAGCGGGCAACTCTTGCACAAACACCTCGAATTGGACATCTATATTGGGTGGATTTTTCATGGCAGTCTCCAGTTGACTAAATAATACCTGCTATATGCTGCCGAACTCTCCAATTTTCAAGATATATTTCAAATACTTGGCGCTTAAGTTGGCGCGTATGGGTCTGCATCCCCTCCCTAATCCGCGCCCTATAAAACAATAATCGCTTGCGCGTATTATTGCGGGGCGCTCCTTTCGGCCTAAAGGCCGAGGTCTTAAACCAGCAAGGAAGATTGATAACATTGAACGATAAATCCTGTGCCGTTAGGCACAAAATATGGGTAGAAAATATGAACGTATGTGTTATTCCGTCCCGTATGGGACGGGATATTTTCTTGACATGTTTTTTCTACCCATATTTAATCCCTAACGGGATTTTGGCAAATGGCTTTGTGATTGTTCATAGTCAAAAGTGTCCCGCCTTAGTTGGTGGCCCGAATAACGAGCTACCCTCTTAAGGCGGACAGATAATTTTCCGGTAACGCCGAGCAAGGGCTCAGCGTTACCGGAATCAATAGACTCGTTTTATTATCTGTCCCGGTTTAAATTGGTAGCCGTTTTGATGAAACAGGCAACGCTTGTCGCCCATTAAACCTAATACTGGATATTCAAGTTTCTATTCATTGATTTTAAAAAATGATGCGGGTGAGTCTATCAAATCATGGCTGAGACCGGTCAGCCAACCTAATGACGAGCTATAGTCGCAACGTGGGCGTCGCTCCTACGGAGGGAGCGACGCCCACGTCGCGACTAACGAAAACATTTTGATTTATCCAGACTTGCCTCAGTCAAGCTAAAAAAACTGGAACAACGAGTAATAGGGTATTGCAGACACTAACAGGGAGTTAACGCATTGCATATTTTCTTGCCGGATTGCCCGGCAGGTTTACCAAACTTTTCTTTGAACAGCTTCAAGTCGTTCAGATCAACATCTCCGTCTTCATCCAAATCGGTTTTTATGTTTTGATGTTTTCCGAAATCTTGTTTGAATATTTTTAAATCAGCCAGATTGGCCACTTGATCACCGATATTGTTTGCCCAATGTGCATCGCAAGCATTGCCGATACCATCGCCATCATCGTCTCTCTGCCCAGCTGCACTACCATGGTTCGACTTGTTGATACAATTATCGTTGCCATCATCAATGCCGTCGCCGTCCGAATCGAAGTTAACCGCAACCATTTGTACCCCTTTAGGCTCACCAAAGGCGGCTGGCAAAGGCTTGCCCTGGGCATCAACATCTACGTTCAGCTTAGGGTCTGCCTCGCCTTCGGCAGTCAAGGTGCCGGTATATTCAAAGTACTCGTAGCGGCGAGTAACGGCTTTTTTGCCTGCCCCCAACTGACCACCGTTTTGTTGGAGTGCTTTCGCCTTGCCACCACCTCCGCCTTTCTTGCCACCGCCGGCTGGAAAAAGTGGATTTCGTTTTTGCATAACTTCCCACTCGACTTCCGTTTCAACCACATTGACAGGATCGTTTACGGGGTTATGATTGTCGTTGAACAATAAGTGGTTAAGTTCGACATGTTGTTCGGTTTCAGTTTTGATAAGCTTCATCCATAGAGCAGGGCCGAAAATATTGCCAGGTTCTACTTCAGGTGCATTAATTTGCACGTCCACTACAGGGGGTGCCGGATTCTGTCCAGGCAGCGGCAGTACAGGCTGTGGAACATTCCAAACCGGTGCCGGCAAGTTAACGACCACGGGTAGCCCTGTAACTGGACTGGTG
This sequence comes from Methylococcaceae bacterium, assembly GCA_037130115.1. Lineage (GTDB taxonomy): Bacteria > Pseudomonadota > Gammaproteobacteria > Methylococcales > Methylomonadaceae > Methylobacter_C. Next base: position 6,257 of record JBAXTQ010000177.1, on the reverse strand, counting down.
ACCGGCACCAATACACCCGGTTGAAGTGGATCTGCTACCAGCCAACGATAGATCGTTGCACTGGGACTGCCTATTACACCCAACCCGAAGTGTTCGCAGCCACTCGTTTCATAGTTTCCTATCGGCCCACCTAAATAGCACGCGTGGCCACCCGTGTTACTTACTCCCGATGCGTGTAGCGTGGTTTTAGTGAATGAGCCTAAAGTGGAATCATAGGGACTTTCATAGCGAATCTTGGTAATCGGTTGACCCGCACTGTCCAGACCTGCGTCTACAATTTGTGGATTACCATAATGCGCCTGGTAAGGGCTACCAAAGCTATAGCCTACTTGAGATTTGGAGATACCGTGCAGTTCAATTTCGAAACCATGCACTTCGATCTCGGGAAGATTGTCGTTGTAGACATCGAAATTACTTAGCGAACCATAGAGTGGAGATGTGGCATTAATCACCGCATATACGGGTGAAATTACCGTGCAGACAGCAAGGGACAGCAAGCCTATAGGCAAATTTAAGCGCAGTTTTTTTGACATTTTACTCATAGCAAGATACCTCTTGTTTATAATAGATTGATATTTTTAGCCTGGCTATATCGCCATTAAATCAAACCCTGCGAGATTTTTTGAAGCTCATTCCCATAACCCCCATCACGCTTGCAAACAGCCAGAATGCTGCCGGTATTGGTACGGGGGCTGCCGTGACCGTTATGGTGCTTGGGCTGAAAATGATGTTGGGGCCAGGATCTACGCTAAAAGTAAAACCACCAATGAACGAATCCTCGGTCAGACTCAGCTCGCTGGTTCCTGAAGAAAGCGCAGTAAAGCTCACGGAACCGATCGTAAAACTGCCACTGGCACCCGCAAATTTTCCAAAACCCAAGCCGGAGACAGTTTCGGGGTCAATAATTCCATTATTTGAAAAATCCGTATCCCAAAAGGGGCTGCTATATCTGGCTGAATTGATTTGTAAAACGGAAGAGTTGCCAACGGTGATAGCCAAGCCGCCACCTAATATTTCAGGAAAGTCAGTAGCCAAGATATCGAGGGTAAATGTGGAACCCGGCGTAACGATTGCTGGCACCGGACTAAATTGCACCATAGCCGCTTGAGCGCCAGAGAAAGCACCCAACATTATTCCTGTCAGCGTTAGGGCTTGAAGAATCTTGGTCGAACGAAAAATTAACATAATAAATACCTATAAAAATTTAATTACAAAATAATACTGCCCGTAAGTTAATTCCAACAGCCTGCTTTAAAGTTCAACAGGTTAAAAAATATTTATTTTTGCATTGCAAAATCACCAATTTAAAAAATTATTAGTGGGATTGAACCTTTGTTTGATAACTTTGAATTAACAAATAGAAGAAGAAATATCTTCTTCTAAAGTCCGAATCAAGTGGATTTTTACAAAATCATATTTAACGAGGAATCATTCCATGTGTAGTGAATTTGTCATGGATGAAAAAGCCGGCTACCAACTTAAGGCGGGACACTGAGCAGCAGAATGATTCGCCAAGTACCAAAAAGTCCGTCATTCCGGCAGGGAGAGCGAAGCGAGGGTTGGCCGGAATCCAGTTGCCATGGATGGCAATTACAAAGCATACAATTGATTGATTTATAGACACTTCGATTTGTCGGGTTACGCTGTCGGTAACCCGATGCGACTAACGTTGCAAATTACGATGCAGTAAGGGTAGAAAATTTTCTACCCCTACAACTTATTGTTACTCTTTCTGGGTTCACCGTGATTGTTCATAGTCAAAAGTGTCCTGCCTTGGTAGCCAAAAAGCCAATACTGCTCCCGGCATGGGTCTTTAAATTTATGGAAACGTTGAAAGCCCTTTTATAGTTGGGTAATGCTGATGAGTGAAGGCGTTTGTTTGCAACCCCGTCACTCACGTTTTGAAAGTTATTAAAGCCTGTAGCCGTTTCGGTCTGATTGTAATCCTGGCATCGTTGAAAATATTAATATCGATTACTAATCAAGTAGCTTAAAGAGGGGGGAACTGAATAATTACCTAATCACAAGAATTATTGGTTAACCAAAATCCTTGTGCAAACTAAAAAATCGGCATTTAGGTACTCATATTAGAAATGTCGTACTTGTTCATCAACCGATAAAGACTAACACGAGAAATGCCCAGTGTTTCTGCAGCACGACTCATATTGTTGCTGGTATGACGCAAACTGGTAAGAATCAACTCACGATCCGCTGTGGCTCTCGCTTCTTCAAGAGTTTGCAGCATACGTTCTTTATAGCGTCGCTCAAGACCCAGATCTACGGGGGTCAACAAATTATTTTCAGACATGACGACAGCATGGCGAATGCTGTTCATTAATTGCCGGATATTACCGGGCCATTCGTAATTTTTTAATAGAAACAGAGAGTCCGCATGGAATCCTTTCGCCTTATAGGCTCCGTTTGCAGAGAATTTATTGAAATAATAATAGGCAAGCAGTTCTATGTCGCTTCCCCTGTCCCGTAACGGCGGCGTTTTTATTTGCAACACGCCGAGACGGTAATAAAGATCCTGCCTGAAAGTTCCATTCAGCACGGCTTCTTTTAAGTCCACATGCGTAGCGGCAATGACGCGGACATCAATAGCAACTTTATCTGATCCACCCACACGCATGATGGTTCTGTCTTCAAGAAAGCGTAACAAATTAATTTGTAGTTCAAAGGGCAAATCACCAATTTCATCCAAAAACAAGGTTCCACCCTGTGCCGATTCAATACGGCCAATTTTTCGTTGCTGTGCTCCGGTAAATGCCCCTTTTTCATAACCGAACAACTCCGCCTGAATCAAATCTTTTGGAAACGCACCACAGTTTATAGCGACCAGTGGCTGTGCAGAACGGCCGGAATGATGATGAATGGCATTGGCGACCAATTCCTTACCGGCTCCGGTTTCACCTTCGATAAGCACCGAACAGTCTTCTTTAGCCACTTTTTGAAGCAGCCTGAATAAATTAACCATTAAGGGACTGTTGCCAATAATTCCAAAGCTGCCCGGAAATTCGTTCTTTTGTTTTTCAAAAGGCTTATGGATTTCATTGACCCCATAAGCATGATCCAATGTAATCAATAGATGGCCAATATCCACTGGAAAAGTTGTATAGTTGTAGCAGTATTCAGCTATTAGCTTACTTTCAGCAGAATTTGGCGCTACTTCCGGCACACACTCTTTAGGCAAGCCCATTACCCAGTTGATGCGCACGGGTGAATTAAATAACCGGCCAAGTTCAGTCAGTTGCTGCTCATTTGCGCACTGATTGCTCAAACATTTTTTGCCGACCAAACACGCAGCATTAGCATTGTCGTTGCAACGCTCATCAATCAAACACAACCCTACCTTGAATTTATGTTTATCCAATAAATCAGCGGCCTGCTTAAGATCATTAGCGATATACACCTTCCAATCATGCGCCAATAATTGACTGGCAATTTGATTTCCAAATTTCGGTGGCTGAAAAAGAATAAGGTTACGTTTTTTATAAATCATAGATTATGACTTTCTTTATCCAGTAATTGATAATACTTTTTAACTTGCAAAATTAATACGCCAGCTATTAATTGCCCTTCCTTAGCAATCATAGTTGATAATAATGATATAAAAAGAAGAGTTTTTTTAGAAATGAAAAAATTGTTATAAACGTCTTTCATGATGAGCCAGTAACTTGCCTGACACAGTTGAGTATCTGCAAGAGTAAATAAAACCACCCCTGCACGCTGGCTTACCCATAAAACATGAGGTGAATTTATTCCATGCACGCTCCTGATCAGGAAAAAACCAGCCAGAAAATAGTTCACGAATATCGTACCTAACAGCTAAACACCCCACTCTTGTTCAAGTATAGTACAAGTTTTGTCCAGGTATACTATTATTTAAAATAATTTTCCGTCTTTTTAGACTATCCCGGCCAAATGATCACCGCTGTCCTTAATCGGTTTTTACCAAAACAGGACATTCGGTCAAAATCTTCGCGGGCAATGGGGATAAACTGACAATCAATTTCACTTTGGCGACCATCATCCGGGTCAGGATCATGCATATACAAACAATCATCATCAAAGCCGCTCATCACCACCCAATGCGGCGCTTTTTTTCTGTCCAATAAAAACGTGCTAATCAGTATCACTGGAATGGCGCCGGCTTTAAAGGCGGTAATCAATTCATTTTGGGTAATATTGGCAAAATGTAGGGTAATGCCCTGCTCTGCTGCCTGGCGCTTAAAGCAAGTATCAACCAGTTCAACGATCTGCTTTTTTTCTTCATGGCGCACGCCATCAATAAATAACGTCGTCGTTTGATTTATCCAGACTTCAACAGAAAATTGCCGGCGTTTGGCTGCCAAAGCCAAACCAATCGGATGGCAACCACCGTGTCCGGAGGTCATAAAAATAGTGGTGGCTTCACGCCATAGATTGATTTCTTCTTCCTGTGAGGGCTGATAGGCGCGATTGATGCCGTGCATTGCCATCATCAATGCCGCAGGCCCACAAGTAAACGGGGTGGTTTGTCTTAACCAGTGTACTGAGCGATATTGCAGGGTATCGCGATAGCGGCGAATACGTTTTTGATAACGCAACGCGTCTTTGTGATCTTGATAATAATCCCGGTAGATACCAAATTTTTGATAACCCTGCGTTTCATAGAGCTTAATTGCCGGCGTGTTATCCACACTCACTTCAAGACGCAGATATAAGCGGCCATCCTCATTAGCGGCTTGTTCGCCTGCGGCCATCAGTTGTTTGGCAAGCCCCAAACCCCGGTATTGGGGAGATACGGCAATCGAATAGATTCTGGCCAGCCGTGTACCCGGATGATAAATAATAAGAATATAACCGGCGACGGTTTTTTCTACGTCGGCAACCAGTAAGGAACGATGATCTGCGGCCAGCCAGTGTTTAAAACTGCGCCGACTTAATCTATCGGTTTCAAAGCAAGCCGTTTCCAATGCGACCAGCGCATCAATATCGGTTAGTTGGGCGTTACGAATTAAAACCGTCAAGTGGAGATTCCTTTTATTGCCTGGCTAATCACTTGTCTGGCGCGAAACAACACCATTTCCCGCCAGGCATTGTCATCCGGGCAAAAGTATTGTTTCATTAACCGACTATGTGCCAGCCTCGCCAAGTCATTACCCGATTGCGCCCAGAGTTGATGATCACGCAGTAACACTTCAAATAATTGATCCGTTCTGTAGGTGCCAAATTCAAGCGTGATGTAGCAACTACGTTCATTCATAACAGCGTGCCAGGCATAATCCAGCAAACCCAGTTTGGGCACCGAACTTGAGGTACCCAGCCAAGGCAAGGTGACGGAATCGCCATACCAGTCACGCGCCACTTTTATTGCCGGACTATCCGGTTGATGGTCACAAATAATTTCACCGTAACCAAAAGCGCCCAAACCGGTATGAATATCAATAACCGCCAAATCACGTTGTTGCAGGGCATATTTAGACAGTAAATCTTCAATGACCCATCGGCCATGCGCCGGAGCCAGTCCGCCATAAAAAGGGCCAACGGGATCGGTATATTGCCCCCCGCTAAGGGCTTTTTCAAATGCTTCACGACCCTGCGCTTGTTCAAATTCTGTAAAGATCTGTTGTCGTTGCTGTGCATCCGTTAATAATAACGCCGACTTAAGGGCTTCATAACCATTGTTTTCCGGTAACGGTGCAGAAAAATCAACCACATTGCGATTAAGATCAACCCCGTCGGCATCACAACGGCGCAGCCAGGCATAACCCCACGGCGTTAAGGCATGTATTATTAATAGTGCGGTATTAGCCGGCAAAACAAGGTGTCCGCCAGCCAGTAAACCAAGCATATCCGTTTCAATCGCACTGCCGGCAAAGCCCTCCACGCCATGCGTACCACCAATTAATACCACAACCTTTGCGGCATCCTCGGAGCCAAGCCAGACGGTATCGGTAAACAGCGCTTCGCCTTGTGGACTGGTGCCTGGGCAAGCATAAGAAAAACAGCGTTTTTCATCGCCAAGCGCCGCCAACCAACGCTGCCTGCCGACACCATAGTTGGCAGGAAATAGCGCGGTATCAATCGCGGTAAAAGGAAGATAAGAAGACATTTAGAATTACCTGATATTTTTTGACAGCATAGCCCCGGTTAAGTTAAATATGAACTATTATTCCTTAACCTTGCAAACTTTTTTAATAAACCCTGACAACCAATATTCAAGTTTTTAATTCTTGATTTCGGGGAATTCAGCGATAACAAGCATTAGGCGT
>JBAXTQ010000176.1:0-8215 GCA_037130115.1 Methylococcaceae bacterium | reverse complement strand
GGCTTTTTTATAAAGAAAATGGAGTATTAAACCTTAAGTCGGACAGACTCCTAGGCGTATCTTGGGGGAGGCTATTTTCTGCGTACTGTCAAAATTAAGCCTTGCTGGCTTGTCCCGCCTTAAGTGGGTAGCCCTTGGTATTACTTGGAAGTTATTTTATCTGAAATCGAAGTGTCTTTTTGTAATTATTAGCATTTTTTGTGATAAAAAAGTGTTAACTACTTCTGGGCTTCTATGAAGGATACCCAAATATTTTCTTTCTTCGTGTCCTTCGTGTCTTCGTGGTGATAATTTTTTTTATACACTTCAAACACTTAAACCCGTTTAAAAATCATTAAGGTAATGTCATCCTTAAAGGTTTCACTTTGGCAAAACTGTTTTAGATGCGCCAGCAATGCTTCAATGATTTTTTCCGGAGAATAATGGGCATAGCGAATTAAAAGCCCACTAACGCGTTCTATGCCAAAAAAATCACCGGCCGGATTTTCTGCTTCCGTTAAGCCGTCGGTATAAAGAAGCAATAAATCACCTTTACAAAGGGTGATGGTTTTTTCCTCAAAAATAATATTTTTGCGTACGCCCAGTATCATACCGTCAGCATCCAACTGCCTGCATTCACGTTGAAAAGTGCTTAATAATAAGGGCGGTGGATGACCCGCATTGGCAAAGCTTAACTGCTGAGTGGTTAGATCATATTGTAAATAAAACAAGGTGATAAAGTAGTCTGAATTATTCAAATCCTCAAACAAAAAACTATTCAGTGCCGCGACTGTTTCAGAAGGCGAGCTTAACCGGTTTAGTTGTGATCGAAGCGCACTACGGGCTTCAACCATAAACAGCGCGGGGCCGATAGAATGACCTGATACATCGGCAATAACCATATCCAGACAGCTTTCGTTTCGATAAAAATAATCAAAATAATCGCCCCCAACCTGGTCTGCCGGCAAGCAATAACCGGTGACTTCAAAATGCTCGGATATAATGGGTGCAGAGGGTGACAAGGTGGTTTGAATACGCTGGGCAATCTTGATTTCACTCTGGGCGATTGCCAGATTAACCTCGGCCTGCCGAATTTTTTGCTCCGTTGCTTTTCTGGCCGTAATTTCGTGTATGAAACCACTAAACAGATAAGCGTTACCCAGCTTTAAAGCGGCAATACTGAGCTCGACCGGAAACTCGGAACCATCCTTGCGAATGGCGATTCGCTCAACCAATTCATTTAACTGGAAACCAATGCCGGTATTCAGAAACTGCTTTAAGGCTTGGCGGTGCGCATCTCGAAATCGTGGCGGAACCACTAAATCTTCAAGCCGCTCGCCGATAGCTTCGCTACGCAACCAGCCGAACATTTTTTCAGCCTGGTAATTCCAGTCAGTAATAAATCCGTAGGAATCCATAATCACGATAGCGCTTAAAGAGCTTTCAATAATAAGTCGGGTGCGTTTTTCGCTTTCTATCAGGGCATCCTCAAAATGCTTTCTGGCCGTAATGTCCCGGTCAACGCCACGCCATTTGAGTAACTTTCCATCCGCGTTAATGATAGGTAAGCCGGTGGATTCGGTAAAGACAGGGTGACCATCTCTATGCCGATAGTGATTAGTCAAGGCATAAAACGGCTGGTGACTCGCTGAATAAGATTGCTGCTCTGCTTGATCTTGGGGCGTTAAAAATTGGGTATAATGTTTGCCAATAACTTCCGTCTCGCTAAAGCCAAGAATTTGGTTAACGGCGGTACTGCTGTAGATATAGTAACCCTGAGGGTCTTGCTCCCATAACCATTCACCGGTCATGTCTGCCATTTGCCGGAAGCGTTCTTCGCTTTCTCTTAGCGCCGATTCAACTTCCTGACACTGGAAATTATTTGCGTCAACGTCCACAGTCATCATTAACGGATTATTTAATTAATGGGTTGAAATGGTTAATGATGATACAGCGCCAAAACCTGTTTTACATAATGTTGGGTTTCAGGATAGGGCGGAATGGAATTATTGTAGCGGATGACTGCATTTTCACCGGCATTGTAGGCCGCGACAGCAAGATCCAGATTTGGATTAAACAGGGTTATTAAATGTTTTAAATAGCGTGTGCCACCCTCAACATTCTGATCGGGATCATTGCGGTCAGTCACGCCAAAACGCCTTGCTGTCTCAGGCATTAACTGCATTAAACCCACCGCACCCTTGGGTGATTGTGCGGTTGAGTTATAAGCGGATTCTGTTTGAATAACGGCATGAACCAATTTGGCATCGACCTGATGCCGATAGGCGGTCTGTTCAATGAGATCGGTATATCTTTTTTTATTGATGCCCGACCATTCAGGCACTTTTATGGTGTTGGCGGTTGGCAAATAACTGCGGCGTGGCGTTGACTTTATAATGCGCTTATACAGGCTGTTTCGAGGTTTATCGGTATAGTACACACGACCTTCATTATCGGTATACTTATAAATATCAGCAAGCACCCCGTTTGAGATGCATAACGTTAATAAAATAACGGCAATCCTTATCATTGTTTACCCGCCCTACTTAAGATGCTGATTTAACCACCACTAAACTTGCCGCTTTAACCGCTTTACGCCTGGCCTCGTCAACGCTTTCAGCCGTTGCCAAAGCAACGCCCATACGTCGTTTTATGTATGCCTCAGGTTTTCCAAACAATCTAACTTCAGTATCAGGCACGGCCAGTGCTTGAGCCAGCCCTTCATAAACAACACCTTTGGCATTAACGCCGCCCAAAATAACAGCGCTAGCCCCGACACCACGCAGATCAGTGTTTACGGGTAATCCTAAAATAGCTCTGGCATGCAACTCAAATTCATTTTGCTTTTGTGTCACCATGGTCACCATGCCGGTATCGTGCGGCCGGGGACTGACTTCGCTAAACCATACCGCGTCACCTTTAATAAATAACTCAACGCCAAACAAACCCAATCCGCCAATTTCATTGGTTACTTTAAAAGCAATATCTCGGGATAATTTTAAAGATGCCTCGTTCATAGCTTGCGGTTGCCAACTTTCCCGATAATCGCCACTTTCCTGCACATGCCCGATGGGTGCGCAAAAATCGGTCTGAACGACACCCTGCTCATCCAGTGAACGGACGGTCAGTAAGGTAATCTCAAAATCAAAATCAATCCTGGCTTCAACAATGACTTTACCCGTATCAACCCGGCCGCTGGATTTGGCGTAATCCCATGCAGCTTTCAGTTGATCAGGGCTGTTAACCATGGTCTGGCCTTTACCTGACGATGACATGGTTGGCTTAATAAAGCACGGATAACCGATGCCACTGTCAACAGCGGCTTGCAATTCCTCAAAACTTTGCGCGAAAGCGTATTTTGACGTGGGAATTTTTAGCTGTTCGGCAACAAGCGTTCTAATCCCTTCCCTATTCATGGTCAACTGAATGGCTCTGGCATTGGGCACAACCGTACAGCGACCCTCCGCTTCAATATCGGCAAGCGCTGAAGTGGCTATCGCTTCAATTTCAGGAATAATAAAATGCGGTTGTTCCAGTGCAATCAGCTTTTTGACTGCTTCAATATCCGTCATATCAATGACATGACTGCGATGGGCGACCTGATGTGCCGGTGCATCTTGATAGCGATCAACAGCGATCACTTCGACGCCGTAACGCTGTAACGAAATAGCCAGTTCCTTGCCTAATTCACCGCTGCCCAGCAGTAAAGCGCGTGTTGCTTTAGCTGTTAATGCTGTACCTATTGTCATTTTGCGTCCGCCAGATAGTTGTCTATGTCTTCTTTTGAAAAACCGATTTTTTTAGCCACGCGATCCGCGTGACTAACGCGAGAAATACCGGCAATCAATTTATAACTGGGTGCGTCATTGGCAAATTCAACCTGCCTTGGCAAGCCGATTCCTTGATGCACAAAATTATCAACCAATTGATGGTTATGGGTAATCAAGATAGTACTGTTACCTTTGCGATAAAAACCATTCAGCACATTGGATGATGATTCCATTTTTTCTTCAAAGGTAGTACCTTCTGACAACTCATCCAACACGACCAAACTTTTAGGGGTGGTCGCCAGAAATATATCTTTGGTTCTTTTTAATTCCGTACCAAAACGCCCTTCACCATCGTTTAAATGGCTAACTTCCGAGACTTGATAAAAAATCCTGTCTGCCACGGTTAACGTTACTGCTTTTGCAGGCACATAACAACCTATTTGTGCCAGCAGTTGAATTTGTGTGATGGTTTTACAAAAAGCCGTTTTGCCGCCGCTATTAGGTCCCGTTACCAAGACCAGTTTATCCTCTTCCAAAACAAAATCATTGCCAACGTAATCGGGATTTGCTTTGCCTAAAACGGGATTTTTGGCATCAGCCAAATTAATACGATGATGCTCGCCAGCAATCAGCGTTGGCAACACCACCGGACTACCAAAGGCGTCAGCAAATTTAATAAACGACAGTAATTCGTCCAACTGCCCTAACGCATCCAGGGTTTCTGCCAGATCAGCCGACTTTTTAAACTCGTTTCTTAACGGAATAATGCAACTGTCCCGATCAAAACTGCCAATCACCGGATAATAAACCAACAACAAAGGTACTACGAAAACAATCGCCGTAGGAATGGCTTCAACGGAAATCTTAAACATATCTGTTGGAAAAAAATGCGCCATAGCCCAGATACTTGCGAAAAACAGCGTAATCAGTAACGGCTTAAACATCCGTGGCCTGAAAATAATGGCCGGCGAAAAAGAGTTTTTTCGCTCCTGCTTTGATTGAATGCCATTTTCAGAAATATAAGCGGGGCCTTCCATTAAAGAATAAGCCCGCGTATCGGCAAACGCTGTTATTTTATCAAACAGGTTTTTTAAATAGATACTTTGTGGTGCCTCGGTCGCTTGAATTTGAGCCACCAATTCAAGCATAAACCGAATGCCTCTTTTGTATTGCCGATAACCATAACCTTCAATCTCATGCTCTTCTCTGGCGGTGCCAAAAGAACCCAGAAATTCTCCAAACAAGAGTAAATAAAAGCTTTTCTCATGGCGGGCAGCGGTTTCCAGAATCTGTTCAAAAGCTTCTTTTAGCGCAGCATTTTGCCTTAATTCTTCAACCGCTTGCTGTTTTTCCTTAAGCTCATCAATAGCATCGAGCGGTTGTGTTAACGAACGAAACAATACGGCCTGCCCTATCGTTGTTGAGGCATGATTAACCGCCTCAAACACTTTATCGACTTCAATGGTGTTAAAAGCACTTTCGTCTATAACACCAACACCGGTAGCCAAGGGCTTGCTGGATTTAACAGTGGGCCAGGCATCTTGCCAGCCTTGCAATATGGTTTCTTTCATGGGTGCTTAACTCTTCATCAATTGAGGTCGCCAAAACTATAGTGTGGAAACTATAGTCCCTTAAATTTTTTGTTCCAGAATATTGATAATGGCGCTAACGTGAGCGTCTGAATCGTTAAGTGCCGCAATATACCGGTAATGGGTTCCGCCTGATTCCATAAATATGGATTTATTCTCCATGGCTATTTCTTCCAACGTTTCCAGACAATCAACCGCAAACCCCGGACACACCACATCAACTGTTTTGACGCCTTGGCCTGGAAGTTCTTCCAAGGTGCTGACACAATAAGGTTTTAGCCATTCTGCCTTGCCAAAACGGGATTGAAAAACAATCATCCATTCTTTTTCATTAAGGCCCAATTTTTCAGCAATCAGTGCCGCCGTTTTATGGCATTGATGAAAATAAGGATCGCCCCATTTAGTCAGCGCCTCCGGTAAGCCATGAAAAGACATGATTAACAGTTCGTTTTTGTCCTGTTCACGCCACGCCTGCTCAATGGAATCAGCAACCGCCGCAATATAATGTCTATCCTGATGATACTCACCGATAAATTGAAAGGTGGGCAAATGTCGCCATTGATTAAGCTCTTTGACCAGATCATCATAAATAGAGGCGCTGGTGGTCGAAGAATACTGGGGATACAATGGCAAAACAACGACATTCGTAATACCGGCTTTTTTAAACTCTTTTAATTGAGTGGCTATGGAGGGTTCACCATAACGCATCGCATAATGCGTGGTAACACCTTTAGCAACGAGCTTATCAGCGACTTTCTCGGTTAATTCGCGGGTCAGGTAAGCTAAAGGCGAACCTTTTTCATGCCATACTTTTTGATACGCTTTTGCCGAGCGACTGGGCCTGAAGGGCAACACAAAAAAATTAAGTATCATCCACCACAAAGGACGCGGCAGGTTAACAACCCGGGGGTCCCACAAAAAATCCGCCAAAAACCGCCGAACAGCCTTTGTTGTAGGCGCAGTGGGTGAACCCAGATTAGCCAGAATTACACCGGTTTTTTTAGTTGTCATGAACGGCCTATCGACTAATCAGATTTAAAAATTCTGAGCGTGTGCTAATTTCTTTACGAAAAGCCCCCGTCATCACTGAAGTCGTCATCACTGAATTTTGTTTTTCAACACCCCGCATCATCATACATAAATGCTTGGCTTCAACAACCACAGCCACACCTCTGGCTCCGATTGAAAGCTCAATCGCATCCGCTATTTGTTTGGTGAGTTTTTCCTGGATTTGTAAACGCCGCGCATACATATCGATAATACGCGCCACTTTGGACAGCCCCAGCACTTTACCCTGCGGCAAATAACCGATATGACATTTACCAATAAACGGCAGTAAATGATGCTCACACAAAGAATATAATTCAATATCCTTAACGATAACCATGTCTTCCGTGTCGGCAGTAAAAATAGCACCATTAAGCACTTCTTCCAAGGTTTTATCGTAACCGTTGTTAAGAAATTTGAAGGCTTTGGCCGCACGTTTGGGTGTATCAATCAGGCCTTCACGATTCAGGTCTTCACCGACCGCTGCAATAATTCCGGCGAAATGTTCTTCCATGGTCTTCAGTCTCACTTATAAAAAAATAGTTGGAAGTATAGCACTACCCCAAGCATTACTGCCACATTTTGAGCAGATAAGGTTTTATTGTCAGCAGTTTTTTTGATCTTACGCCTTTAGGAACGCGCATGAAACAACTTAGGCCTCTTGCTCCCTCTCCCTCCGGGAGAGGGCTGGGGTGAGGGGGTATAAATGGTTAAGTTATTTCATGCACGATCTCCGTAAACTTTAAGGCTTCCAGTATCACCTGCTCATCTACGCCTGATTTACTGACATTCTCACTGATGTATCTGCGCCAACCCCGCGCACCCGGTTCACCGTGAAAAAGACCCAAGATATGCCGGGAAATACTATTTAAGCGGACACCCGCTTTTAACTGTTCCTGAATATAAGGCATCAATAACGCCACAATGGCCTGACGTGAAAGAGGGTCATTAACCGCCCCATAAAACCGCCGGTCAACATCGGCTAATAGATAAGGATTGTGATAAGCCTCTCGCCCCACCATAACCCCGTCAACATGATTAAGCATCTCTTCAGCCTGCTCCAACGACGTAATGCCACCATTAATAATAATTTCCAACTGCGGAAAATCTTTTTTTAACTGATACACCAAATCATAACGCAACGGCGGAACATCCCGGTTTTGCTTGGGCGACAACCCACTTAACCAGGCTTTTCTGGCATGAACAATAAACGTTTTACAACCGGCATCGCTAATCGTAGCTACAAAATGCACCAACGCTTCATAAGAATCAAGGTCATCAATACCAATTCTTGATTTAACAGTCACCGGAATGGCAACCGCCTGAATCATTGCCGCAACACATTCAGCAACCAGTGCCGGATCAGCCATTAAACAAGCACCAAAACGACCATTTTGAACCCGGTCACTGGGACAACCCACATTCAAATTAACTTCCGCATAGCCATAATCTTCAACCATTTTTGCGCAACTAGCCAAATCCTGTGGATGACTGCCGCCCAATTGAAAAGCCAGTGGATTTTCAACCGCATTGAATTGCAAAAACCGATGATGATCCCCATGAATTAACGCCCCTGTCGTTACCATCTCCGTATACAACAAAGCATGCTGTGAAATCAGTCGATGAAAAAAACGACAATGCCGATCAGTCCAATCCAACATTGGCGCAACGCAAAAACGGTGAACCGGTGTAATGCCTGTGAACCCCTTTGCTTTACTGGTATTGATCGGTGTTTTTATGATTTTATTGTCGGTCATTATATCTCTATTAATTGCTACCTAAATCCTGCAAGCCCTAAAAAACAGACGGCAATCCCCGCTTTTTTTTATA
>JBAXTQ010000175.1:0-8379 GCA_037130115.1 Methylococcaceae bacterium | reverse complement strand
ACATCGTAAGCTATTGTTTTTTTAGGGTGGCTTGAGATGCTCTGAATTGCTGCTGATATTACTGTATTCAAAGCCCATCAGCAGGAGTTGGAACATATCGCGCACTTTGACATACTGACCAATTTGCCTAACCGTTGGTTGCTCTCTGATCGCCTGCGTCAGGCGATTGCCCAATGTAAGCGTCAAAAACAATTGCTGGCCGTGGTATTTCTTGATCTTGACGGCTTTAAGGATGTCAATGATGAGCATGGTCATTTGGCGGGTGACAACTTGCTGATTGCTCTGACGAAAAATATGACGCAAAGTCTGCGCGAGGTTGATACGCTGGCCCGTATTGGCGGTGATGAGTTTATTGCCTTACTGGTTGATCTCCAAGACATTGAAACCAGCTTGCCTATGTTTGTCCGCTTGCTGGTTGCGGCAGCGCAACCCGTACCGTTTGATGGCGTTACCTTGCAGGTATCGGCCAGCATGGGCATCACTTTTTACCCACAAGCAGAAGAGGTTGATGCCGATATTCTGATACGCCAGGCCGATCAAGCCATGTATCAAGCCAAGCAAAGCGGAAAGAACCGTTATCATATCTTTGATGTCGACTTGGACAAGCAGACACGAAACCATCATGAAAACATTGAAAGTATCCGCAATGCCTTGATAGCCGGAGAGTTTGAGCTTTATTACCAACCCAAAGTCAATTTGCGTCTAGGCCGCGTTATTGGTGCGGAAGCGTTAATTCGTTGGCACCATCCCCATAAAGGCCTGTTATTGCCAGAGGATTTTTTGCCCATCATTGAGAATCACTCGCTGTCCATTGATGTCGACAACTGGGTCATCAATACTGCACTGAGCCAAATAGAAAGTTGGCATGCCTCCGGACTGGAGCTGCCGGTCAGCGTCAACATTAGCAAACGACAGTTGCAGCAACCCGATTTTATAGAAACCCTGCGGCTATCACTAAATGCCCATCCCACGATTAAACCGGGTGATCTGAGCATGGAAATACTGGAAACCAATGTCATGAGAGATCTAACCAGGGTATCCCGGTTGATTGAAGCGTGTCGAGAACTGGGTATCAATTTTTCCCTGGATAATTTTGGCAGCGGCTATTTGTCACTGACTTATTTAAAAAGCTTACCGATCAACGAACTTAAAATTGATCAGAGTTTTATGCACGATATGCTGACTGATTTTGATGATCTGGCGATTATAGAAGCGGTGCTGGCTTTGGCGACCGCTTTTAACCTGGAAGTAATCGCTGAAGGTATGGAATCGAATCAACAAGCCGAAATGCTGCTGCAAATAGGCTGCGACAAGGCACAAGGCTATGCGATTGCTCGCCCCATGCCCGCCGATGATTTTGCAAAATGGGCCACTAACTGGCAACCAGACCCCAACTGGCTGAATCGGCCCTAATTTATTCATGACAAGGCCGGAATAAGACCACCCCATAGACATCAACTTAAGACATTTCACCACGAAGACACGAAGAACACGAAGATTTTTCTTTGGTTTTTCTTCGTGAACTTCGTGTCTTCGTGGTCTGTAATATCTTTAAGTTGATGCGTATGTGCCGGAAACGCTTATTCTCGCTTGCGCTCGAAAAGCCTTATTCCGGCCTACGCCAGACAAGATGCCTAAACCATTATTTGAATAACTTACGCCAATTCTTTTATCGCATCTTCGGTATAAAAAAACACCTTGCCTGGTTCGAGTTGTTTGATAAAGTTGGTTTTTTTAAGCTTATCAAGTACCGGGCCTTTTGCTTCTGACAGATGCAAGGTCAACCCTGAGGCTTGCAAGGCATGATTTATGTTTTCCAGCGCCTCCAAAGCCGTGGCATCGACATCACTGACCGAGGTAAAAATCAGGATGATATGTTTAATGGTGGCTTGCTGCTTTAGTTCAGCGGTAATAAAATTTTCAATAAAATTAACATTGGCAAAGGTGATACTTTCATCAATGCGCAATAATAAAAGATGCTCCCACGTTTCTACGTTATGGCGTTTGACATTACGGTAATGCCCGGTTTCGGGAATGCGCCCAACAACGGCTATATGCGGCTGACTGGTCTTACGCAGGTAACTGATAAACGTAAGAATAATGCCTAAACTAATGCCTTCTTCAATACCCAGCACCAAAACACCCAGCAAGGTTACGATTTCGGCGATACCATCACCCCGATCATAACGCCAAGTGTGAACAATATTACCCAGCCGTACCAGCGGTATAATGGCGATCAAAATAATGGCCGCTAACGCTGCTTTGGGGATGTTTTCAAACCACGGGCTAAAAAAGATCACCGCCAATGCCAAAATACCCGCTGCAATCAGCATCGCCATTTGGGTGCGGGCACCGGCAGAAAAATTAACCATGGTTCGGCTAAAGCCGCCGGCAACCGGCATACCACCAGAAATAGCGGTAGCCAGATTAGCCACACCCAAGGCAATTAATTCCTGATTAGGTACAATTTTCTCGCCTCTCAGGTTAGCGGTCACTTTGGCAATGGCGACACTTTCGACATAAGCAATTAACGCAATAAAAGCCGCGCCAGGCAGTAACAAGCGCCATTTTTGGAGATCAATAAAATCCAGGCTTAGCGCAGGAAAACCGGCCGGTACTACCCCGACAACGGCAACTTTGTTGTGCAGGGTTAAGCCAAAATAACCAACGGCAACCGTAGCCAAAAGCACCGTTAACAAAGGCCCGCATTTACTAATGGCAGTCACCAATGATAGTTTTAATCCTGCTTTTTTGAGCAATGACGTCAGCGGTTTTCCAAAAGCTATCAACATGACCAAGGCAGCCACACCAATGATCACCGTAGTCGAATTATAGCCCGACAAATAATCCCGGTAACAAGCGCCATCAAAACCACACGAGGGGCTTTTTAACCCCGCCAGTTGCGGCAATTGACTACCTATAATCAACAAGGAAGCACCGCTGGTAAAGCCCGTCAATACGGGATGACTGATGAAATTAACCAAGCCACCCATCCGCAGTAGAGCCATCAGCAACATGATGAGTCCGCTTTCTGCTGACAATATCAACGCGCTTTGCACCGGATTACCCAAGGCACTGATCTCGGGCGTATTTAAGGCACTGGCAATCATAATGGCGGCAATGGAAACCGGCCCTACGGATAAGGTTCGACTGGTGCCGAATAAGGCATACAATACCGGCGGTAAAATACTGGCGTAAAGCCCGAGTTGCGGCGGCAAACCTGCCAATATCGCGTAGGCAATCCCTTGAGGAACCAGCAAAATAGCGGTAATGATACCGGCGAACAGATCACTGTTAAAATCCTGACGGGTATAGGTTTTTAACCAACCGGCAATAGGAAAGAAGTCGGTTAATCCCGACAGCTTACGTTGTAAATCAGTCATTGTGGTTGTTACCCTTGCTCCAGGCTATGGTGAGAAATAGAGAACCCCATAGACATCAAATTAAAACATTTCACCACGAAGACACGAAGTTCACGAAGAAAAACCAAAGAAAAACCTTCGTGCTCTTCGTGTCTTCGTGGTCTGTAATATCTTTAAGTTGATGTGTATGTGGCAAGAAATAGAGAACCCGATAAAGATAAAAGGTCAAAGTCAAACTGATTCGTCCACACCTTGCACCTTACACCTTGAACCTGCTTTACCTACTCTTCTGTAAAGCGTTTGGAGTAGGATTCCAAATGTGGTATATCTATTCGATAGCCTTTAATCATTAACTGCCAGTACATCCAGGGAAAACCGATTTTTTTACCAATCCACCAGATAAACAAATTTTTTCTGGGATCCAACAAGGGAAAAGACGGTGTTACTTTGCCGCCATAAGCAAATTCGGCCAACATGACCGTGCTCAGTGAGGTTGTTAACGGGCAAGAGCCATAACCATCGTATTTTTCCTCAACGGCTTTACCATTGATAAGATGCAAAATATTATCAACTAAAATGGGCACCTGTTTCCTGACGGCGGCGGCTGTTTTGGCATTGGGGGTTGAGGTCGCATCGCCGAGTCCAAAAATATTTGCATATTTGTTGTGTTGGAGTGTTTTGTCATGGACATCTACCCAGCCACCGGCATTGGCTAACGGGCTTTTTTTAATAAAATCAGGCGCACTCTGCGGCGGTGTAACATGAATCATGTCAAAGGCTTTAACGACTTTATGCTTGTTACCTTCGGCGTCCGTCATTTCAAACGTAGCGGTTTTAGCAGGGCCATCAATGGCAACCAGATTGTGATTAAAATTGGTTTTAATCCCGTAACCTGCAACGACTTTGTTTAAGGCTTTGGCAAAAAAAGGAATACCGAAAATGGCAGGGCCCGCATTGCAAAACTCAATGTTAAATTTATCCAAAATTCCTTTTTTACGAAATCTATCCGCCGCCAGATACATGATTTTTTGGGGTGCACCGGCACATTTAATCGGCATGGGCGGTTGTGTAAATAGTGCAGTTCCCGCTGTACTGTTTTTGATGCATTCCCACGTATATTCCGCTGTTTCTGCCGAATAATTACTGCACACGTTGTTTTTACCCAAGGTTTCTTTTAAGCCCGCAATTTTATCCCAATCCAACTGTAAGCCGGGACAAACCACCAGGTAATCGTAGCTAATCGTTTCACCCGAGCGTAAAACCACGGTATTTTTATCCGGCTGAAAGGTTTCTGCGTAATCTTTCAGCCAAGTCACGGTTGGATGAATTAAATCAGCTTCATTGCGGGTGGTTTGTTTTAAGGTATAAGCACCGCCACCAATAATGGTAAAGCCGGGTTGGTAATAATGCTTTTCAGAAGGCTCGATAATGGCAATCGTAATAGCGGCGTCTTGACGACGCATATTATTGGCAACGGAAACGCCTGCTGCGCCGCCGCCTACAATCAAAATAGTGTGGTGTTGTTGTGTCATAAATTCTTCCTGTTGTTATTATTATGTATGGTTTAGGATAAAAGGCGCGATGCCCTACTGTAACTCGTTGCTCCAATTTTTTATCTTGACTGGGGCAGTCGTTAGTCGCGACGTGGGCGTCGCTCCCACAGTGGGAGCGACGCCCACGTCGCGACTATAGCTCGTCATTAGTTTAACTGTCTGGACTCAGCTATGATTTGATAGACTCACCTGTATCATTTTTTAAAATCAATGAATAAAAACTTGAATATCGCGTGTTATGCTTTTTGCCAAGCCTCAAAACCACCCGCCATTGACAGCACATTGTTATAGCCTAACTGTTGCATCGTCTGTGCTGCCAATGCAGAACGACCGCCGGTACGGCAATAAAGCAGCACCGCTTTGGATTTGTCAGCCAATTCGGGGCTATTGCCAATTTTAAATTCCAGCACGCCACGCGGCAACAGCAGCGCCTTATCAATATGACCCGCCGCGTATTCACTCTCTTCGCGCGTATCAACCACAACAATATTACCTTCTGCCAACAGTTGTTTGGCGGTTGCGACATTAACTTCGGTAATATGTTGCTTGGCTTCGGCTACCAGGTCTTGAGGACTGACTTCATTACGGACGGGACGCGTGGTATCGCGAAGTATAACGGCATCCTGACGTTCATTTTCATCCAAACCGCAATACCGGTTGGCAGGCACCGCCTGATCAATTAACCGTGGTTTTGGTAAATTTAAATTATTCATCACGTCAATAAATTCTTCACGCGTTTTTCCGGCCAGACGCGGATTGGTGGTGCGTTCCTGTTGAATACTACTGACCCAACGCTCTTGATAATCATGCCCCGGATAAACCAGTGTTTCATCCGGCAAAGTAAACAAACGTTGAGTGATGCAATCATAAAGCGCACCGGCATCACCGCCCTGAAAATCGGTACGACCACAACCGCCTATCAATAAAGAATCACCGGTAAAAACCCGATCACGCCATAAAAATGAAATACTGCCGCGCGTATGACCCGGCGTAGCAATCACTTTAATGTGCTCGTTATCGCCTAATTTGAAAATATCGCCATCCTGAATTTGTACATCGGCGGTCTCGGCACCGCAGAGTTCACTCACTGCGGTTTGTGCGCCCACTAATTGACGCAACAAACCGCTTGCGGTTATATGGTCAGCATGAACATGCGTTTCCAGAGAATATTTCAACTGTAAACCCAGCGTTTCCAGCAAAGACATGTAGTCATTAATGTGGGTGTTAACCGGATCAATAAAAACCGCTTCTTTACTGATGGAATCAGCAATTAAATAGGTATAAGTCCAGGTTTCTTTATCAAATAATTGTTTAAATATCATGATGTCTCTCCGGGTGTTACTGTTAATGGGTAAGGTTCCGTGATCGCCGCAAGCAAATACGTTGAACTTGCTTATACTTTAGCAAAGCCCATGCCAACAACAAAAATCATCGTCAATCGATTGTTTTATTAGTTATCTTTATAACTTTACTTTATTAAACTGTTTCAAAATAATGTCTCATTGAAACTCATAAATGTTTCATTGAAACAGCATGAAACAAAGGTATTTAAAAGCTTATCACCACGAAGACACGAAGGACACGAAGTTTTTTCTTGTCAATTTTTCTTCGTGTATTCGTGGTGAATAACATGAATGTCAATTTTATTCCGGGAACGCTGAGCCCCAGCTCGGCGTAGTCACCACTCTGCCTTAATATACCTGATTAACCCGTGCCGAGCTGGGGCTCGGCGCTCCCGGCAAACCGACACGACCTTACTTATCTTCTTTTCTTCGTGCTCTTCGTGTCTTCGTGGTGAATAAGTTTCGTGTCTTATCACCAGTCATCCAATTTATCTTCCTCATAAGGCTGCGCTTTAACCGTATCCGGAATTTTGGGTGTTTTTGCTGATCTGAGCAAAATTAATGCCCCGCCTAATACAAACGCTAAGGCGGCTAAAAATAACAATACCCACATTTTTCATACTCCTATTTTTTGGTTTGCCTAAGCTGGTGTAATATACACGGTATATTACTCTTATCATTTACCGACATCATCATGAAACCAATCGAACTTCTCTCGCCTGCAGGCACTATTAAAAACATGCGCTATGCCTTTGCATTTGGTGCGGATGCCGTTTATGCAGGACAACCGCGTTACAGCCTGAGAGTACGCAACAATGATTTTCTGGCTGACAACCTGGCCAAAGGCATAGCTGAAGCGCACCAGCAAGG
Organism: Methylococcaceae bacterium; assembly: GCA_037130115.1. Lineage (GTDB taxonomy): Bacteria > Pseudomonadota > Gammaproteobacteria > Methylococcales > Methylomonadaceae > Methylobacter_C. The sequence goes on along the minus strand of JBAXTQ010000175.1, from coordinate 1,251 downwards.
GAAAAAGTTTTTTTTGGCGACGAATGTTATTCCTCACAATGCCAAAGTTAAAACCTTTATGGCCGATATTGCCCCTATTATCGCCATGAAACCGGACGCTTTGATTATGGCTGACCCCGGCTTGATTATGATGACGAGGGAAGCTTGGCCGGATATGCCTATCCATTTATCAGTGCAAGCCAATACCGTCAATTATGCCACTGTAAAATTCTGGCAAAGCGTTGGCATTAAGCGGGTTATTTTATCGCGTGAACTGTCGCTTGATGAAATCGAAGAAATCCGTCAGAAATGTCCGGACATCGAACTTGAAGTATTTGTTCACGGCGCTTTATGTATTGCTTATTCAGGACGCTGCTTGCTGTCGGGTTATTTCAATCATCGTGATCCTAACCAGGGAACGTGTACCAACTCTTGTCGCTGGAAATATGATACCGTGCCCGCCCATGAAAATGCCGAAGGTGACTTGATACCCGATGCCGAAGTGCTGTCAATGAGCGACATCAGCACTGCCAGTTGTGGCGGTGCAGAGCGACATCCCTTGGCAGACCAGTTGTATTTTCTTGAAGAAGAAGGCCGCAAAGGCGAGTTATTGCCGATCATGGAAGATGAAAATGGCACCTATATTATGAACTCCAAAGATTTAAGAGCTATTGAACATGTGCAACGCTTGATGGCTATTGGCATTAACAGCCTTAAAATAGAAGGTCGTACCAAATCGCATTATTACGTTGCCCGCACGGCGCAAACTTATCGCATGGCGATTGACGATGCCTTGGCAGGTCGTGCATTTCAGCCTGAACTCATCGGTGTTTTGGAAAATTTGGCCAATCGTGGCTATACTGATGGTTTTTATCAGCGTCACCATACTCACGAACAACAAAACTATATCACCGGTTATTCCAAGAGCCATCAACAGCAATTTTGCGGTGAAATCCGAAGTTATGATCAGGCAACCGGACTGGCGACCATTGATGTAAAAAATAAATTTACCGTCGGTGACAAGCTGGAGCTTATTCTGCCCGAAGGCAATCAGGACATTACCGTGGAGCGCATGGAAGATATGCACGGCCATAGTATGCAGGAAGCCCCCGGCGGTGGCTATGAAGTAAAAATACCGTTACCGGAAATACACAGTGTTAACGGACTGTTAGCACGTTATACTAGTTGAAGGCAGGTGAAAGGTACAAATCTATTGAACCTTGCACCTTGCACCTTGCACCTTGCACCTTGCACCTTGCACCTTGCACCTTG
>JBAXTQ010000174.1:0-8407 GCA_037130115.1 Methylococcaceae bacterium | reverse complement strand
CGTGGGAACGATAGAGTGGGGTTATTTATTGCGAGTTACCTTTAAACTGTCCCGCTTTAAATTGGTAGCCATATTTACTGTAGTCGGATGAAATGTGCCGGTCGGGTTTGTAAACTCCGACCGGCTTTGGGAGGCCCTGCAAATCACTTATATTGGCTACTTGGCTGCTTGTGGCCCAGGTACTTTTCCCATAAAGGTTTTCAAAATAGCCAAATCTTTAAAGTTCACTTTGCCATCGCCATCCAAGTCGGAGTTGGGATTAGGGATTTTCTTCAAGAACTGGGCTTTCATTAAGTTAAGATCGGAGTTATTGACTACAAAGTCGTTATTCAGATCTGGATCACAGAGATTGCCAAAGCTGTCACCATCGGTGTCGCGCTGATCTGCATTTGGCTTCAACAGGCAATTGTCAATAACATCACCCTTGCTGTCGCTATCGGCATCAAAAACATTCATGGCGACCATTTGCGCACCAATGTAATTGCCTATATCGCCAGGCACCGGATTTGAGTCACTCACTGGCAACACCTCGTTATTCTCTGAATCAAATTCGCCTGCATATTCGTAGAACTCGTAACGGCGGGTAACTGATTCATTACCATGTGCCATAGGCTGTCCAGCAAGATTGGCTTCAAGTTTGTCTCTTCCTCCAGCCAGCTTCTTGGGGTCAATGGTTTTTTGCAAAAGTTGCCATTCTACTTCAACCTCGGACGGGTCGTTGGGCACTTTCGCATTGTCAGTGACCAAATCTTGGAGATCACGAGGACTCGGTGATTCGGTAGTGAACACCTTTACCCACATAGCTTCACCATATTGATAATTAGCTGGCTCTGGCGCTTCGGGTACTTCGATTTCCACTTGTACCACCGGCTGTGGCGGCACGGCTACTGGCGCAACAGGCAGCGCACCTACGACAGGTGCGGGTGGCTGTGGGATTTGTGCGGGTTGGGCATTCACGACGAAAACAGGCGCAGGAATACTGACCGTGTCAGGTAGGCCGGTGGCAGGATCAAGCTGGTAGGTCAAATTGCCAGGTGTAACGGGATCAGCCACCAACCAACGGTAAATTGTTTTGGTTGGATTGCCGATAATGCCCAATCCGTAGTGTTCACAGCCACTGGTGTTTTTGGCATTCGGCATTGATGTGCATTGGTGTCCGGCAGTGGTCATGGTTGGAACGGGGGCAACCGGTGTCGCATTTAGAAATGTATGGGTAACCGGGTTGTACTTACTTTCATAACGCACCTTAACTACGGGCTTGCCGTTTGCATCTACGGAATCCACAAGGCGCGGAGTACCGTAGCTTTGATAATCAAAGGTATAAGTAATCTCTTTGCTGGTCAAGCCATCCAGTTCTATTTCAAAACCGTTGCAAGGCTCAGTACTGTTGTTAACTACATCAAAATTGCTTAACGAGCCAAAATAAGTCACGGCATGGGCAGGGATGGCGGACAGATAAAAAAACGGCAGAACCAAGCGTGATGCTGTACGTAAGCGTTTGGTCAGGCTGGGTCGAAAAATGCTGGTTTTAGATTTCATAAGTGTCTCTAGTGGTCGAATAAACTAAAAAATAAGAACTATCTAATATCTTGTGATACTACGCTTGTTTAGCCTTCGATTTATAGGCCATTCCAATCAAACCGCTCAGCATCAGCCAGGCTGTCGCTGGAATAGGTACTGCGGATGGTGTTACGGTCAAGTTCGCAGAGATGTAAGCAGGAACTTGAGGTGTTCCAGAGATTGAGAAAAATCCTCCGGCATCAACGCTGTCAATCAGTGATAAGTTGAAATTTCCGGCTACCAGAGTATCGAACACCAATGTACCAACCAATGCAGAGCCTTCTAATCCATTAGTAAAGTCGCCGAAAGTGATTCTATCAAGACTCTTCCCGTTCATGTTAACGATGGGCACATCAATTAAGAAAGTATCGCCTAATATTTCCGGTGTGTATGAACTAAAGCTGAGCTGGTTACCGTTAATAAAGTTATCGAAGATTACGTCAACGCCACCACCCAGTGTAGGGTCGCCTGAGAAGTCCATCCATAACTCAAAGGTCGCCTGAGAACCGGCAGTGACCGTTGGATTGCCGGCAATTAAAGAGAGAGAGTTTGCAGCTTGCGTACCCCCGATTGAGCTTATGTATACAATTAGGCCGAATATCACGCGAACAAGAGCCAGTCGATTATTTTTCATTAAATATCCTGTATGGTTTTTTACTAAGGTTAAAATATCCAGTGTTTTTTATCAATGTTCCTTACTGGTTTAAGATCTCGGCTTTTAGGCCGAAAGGAGCGCCCCACAATAATACGTGCAAGCGATTATTGCTTTATCGGGCGAGGAGATTGGGGAGGGGATGCAGATTCTTTCCCAATTTTTGGCTTCATCCCAACGGGATGTTTCCTTATTGATAGCAAGATGTTTTAGCAGATGACGAAATTTTTCATTTTGGCGTTTACAATTGATATTATACCTTATAAAAAAAGTTGATATTCCTGGTTTTTATACAGCAATATTGATACAGGGTAAAGCTTATTTATAAGTCAGGGCTTTGCAAAATACATTAAATCAAGAAAAGAGGGGTTAGGTTAGACTAATGAAACACCTAAGCGGGACGGGGTTTGTAACCCCGTTCTTAATGTTTGGTTTGCTGTAGTCAGATGAAACGTTTCGGTCGGGATTGCAAATCCCGACCGGCATCGGGAATTGTTTTATCAACGTGAAACACGCTAAAATACCAGTCACCTTAAAACATATTGACGGGAAAAGAAAATGCCTGAGATATGCCGTTTTTATGGCATCATTATAAGGATGTTCTTGATTGACCGCGACATCCTCCACGCCATATTCACATTAAATACGGCGAGCATGAAGCGGTAATGGAGTTGATGAATCTCAATATTATCGATAGTAGTCTCCCCAAAAAGTGTCGCCAGTTAGTCAGGGAATGGGCTGAGCTGCATCAGGAAGAATTAATAGAGATTTGGGACACTCAAAAGTTTCACGCTATTTCTCCTTTGGAGTGAAGAAAATGAAAATTAAACATTTTGCACACCTTGATGCTTACCGTTTTTTGCTGGCTTTTGAAAATGGGGTGGTCAAAGAGACTGACCTGATAGATTTGATTGGTCATCATGTCTCACTGGATGGCTTAAATACTGCCCATATAGACCCTGAATGGGGCTGCCTCGAATTTAATGGCGGCCAAGTTGATATAGAGCCTAAAACTTTATATCAATTTGCAACAACCGAGCATTATAAAGCAGTCGCCTAATGGAAAAAGCATAAGATTTCTAATCAAACCAGTTGAGGATTGCAAATCCCGACCGGCTTAGAAGTAACGCTTAAAAATTTGCTAAAATAAAAAGAGGGGTTAGGTTAGTCTAATAAGACTTATCTAAAAATGGATCGGCCCAACGGAGGCGATATGAATCAACTATTTGCAAAAATGGTTAGCTTGTTAAAAAGTGATCACCATGCAGAAAATCCAAGCATTCTTTCTGAGAACGTTATTAGCACGGCAGCCGTTCCTGGCGTTGAAGAACCTGAACAACTTCATCACGGCCGAAGACGTTTAAAGGAAAATTACACCAGTCATTGGGATTTGGATTATCTGCCCAGAAAAGAAGTCGATAAACTATTAGCTGAAATTCAAAATCGCAGGGGCAGTTAAAAGAGATGGAGGTCAGGCTTTGCCTGACAGTCAGGCAGAACCTGAACCCCTGCCTGTTTCTGATTGGCTTTTATGTCGGCCTCCCTATTTAACTATAATTAAGACCACACAACTTTTGGTATTTTCGCTGGCATCTGCGAGTGTTACAATGAAGCTTTGTTAATCACGTCAAAGCGCAGAATATCAGTGGATTCAAAATTCCCCCCCTTGTTTTCCGATGCGTCGCCAACACGGTTACGCGAAATTCCTTACAATTACACGTCTTTTTCAGACCGCGAAATCGTCATTCGCCTGCTGGGTGAAGAGAGCTGGCATATTCTGGAGTCGTTGCGTGACGAACGGGTTACCGGTCGTTCTGCAAAAATGCTTTTTGAGGTGCTTGGCGATATTTGGGCGGTTCAGCGTAATCCTTATCTTGAAGACGATTTACTGGATAACAGTAAACGTCGCAAAGCCTTGCTGGTCGCGTTACGGCATCGTCTTAAGCAGATGCAGAAACGCGATGCAGAGGATGAAAGTGAACATCCTGATCGAACGCGGCGAGTCACACAATTGATTGATGCCGCACATCAGGCGGTCAATGCCTTTGAAGCGCACTTTAAAAACACGCGGGAAATGCGGCGTAAGGCGCTGGCTTTGTTGGCCAAACATACCCGTAAAGACAATATCTGTTTTGACGGTTTTGCCCGTGTATCTCATGTCACCGATGCCACCGACTGGCGGGTTGAATATCCGTTTGTGGTGCTGTATCCGTGTAGCGAAGCAGAAGTCGGTCACTTGGTGCGTGATTGTATCAAGCTGGGACTGACCATTATTCCGCGTGGCGGCGGCACCGGTTATACCGGTGGCGCGGTGCCGCTGACGCTCTATTCCGCCGTGATTAATACCGAAAAACTGATCACTATAGATCCTCTGGAACTAGCTGCCAGTCTGCCGGGTGTAGCGCAGACTTACGCAACCATTAATACCGGTGCAGGTGTAGTGACTCGGCGCGTTATGGATGTGGCAGACAGTGCCGGTCTGGTGTTTGCCTGTGATCCTACGTCGGCAGATGCGTCCTGTATTGGCGGCAATGTCGCGATGAATGCCGGTGGCAAAAAAGCGGTGCTCTGGGGAACGGCGCTGGACAATCTGTTGTCGTGGCGCATGGTGACACCTGACGGCAACTGGCTGGAAGTGGTGCGAATCAATCATAATCTAAGCAAAATTCACGATCAGGAACACGTCACCTTTTTGTTGAAGCGTTTTGACGCGAAAGGCAGCAATTTGCTGTCTGAAGAAGAGCTGGTCATTCCCGGTGCAAATTTTCGCAAAGGTGAGCTGGGTAAGGATGTCACCGATAAATTTCTCGGTGGCCTGCCCGGTATCCAAAAAGAAGGCTGCGACGGTATCATTACCTCAGCGCGTTGGATTTTACACAAGATGCCGGCTTTTACCCGTACCTTCTGTTTGGAATTTTACGGTCAGGTTCGGGAAGCAGTGCCGGCCATTGTCGAGATTCGTGATTATCTGGCGGCTTTGCCTAAAAACGGTGAGGCGCGGGTCATGCTGGCCGGTCTTGAGCATCTTGATGAACGTTATGTCAAAGCCGTCGGTTATGCCAGCAAAGCCAAGAATCACGGCCGGCCAAAAATGGTGTTGATCGGCGATATTGTTGGCGATAACGACAAGCAAGTGGCTTTGGCCGCTTCCGAAGTCGTGCGCTTGTGTAATGCGCGTGATGCCGAAGGTTTTATCGCAGTTAGCCCTGAAACCCGGCAAACTTTCTGGCTGGATCGTGCGCGTACCGCCGCCATTGCCAAGCATACCAATGCCTTTAAAATCAATGAAGATGTGGTGATTCCGTTGCCGCGCATGGGCGATTATTGTGACGGTATCGAACGCATCAATATCGAATTGTCACTGCGCAATAAATTGCGTTTATGTCATGCGTTAAGCCACTTTTTGGAAGGTGAGTTGCCGTTACGCTCTTATGAGGACAGGGTCGATAAAACCGAATTGATCGGCGACCGGCGTGCTCAGGCGCTGTCGGTGGTGGAACAGGTGCGCGAACGGTGGCAGTGGCAGTATGACAATCTCGATTTAGCGTTGCCACAAGCCGAAGCAGCTTTCAACGAGCACGGGATTATTGCAAGCGAATTAACCAATCGTGCCGAGCAACCGACTTTATTTCACCGTTTACAGGATCATTCTTTACGGGTGTCCTGGAAACAGGAATTATTGCCACGGTTAACAGAAATTTTTGAGGGTGATAATTTTCGACCGATTGTTGAGCGAATTGACGCGGTACATAAGGAAATTTTGCGGGGTCGCGTGTTTGTGGCGCTGCACATGCACGCCGGTGACGGTAACGTACATACCAATTTACCGGTTAATTCCGATCATTATGAAATGCTGCAAGAAGCCAATAAGTCCGTAGCCAGGATTATGGTGTTGGCGCGCTCTTTGGGTGGCGTAATCTCCGGCGAGCACGGTATTGGCATAACCAAATACGAATTTTTAAGCCCCGAAGAACTGGCCAGTTTTCACGATTACAAACAGCGCATCGATCCGGAAGGCCGCTTTAATCGTGGTAAATTAATGCCGGGTGCCGGTATGGAAGCGGCCTACACAACGTCGTTTAGCCTGATGGGTTATGAGTCGTTGATTATGCAGCAAAGCGACATCGGCGCGATTTCGGATTCCATCAAAGATTGCTTGCGTTGCGGAAAGTGTAAACCGGTGTGTGCTACCCATGTACCCCGTGCCAATTTGTTATATTCACCGCGCAATAAAATTCTGGCCACCTCTCTGTTGATAGAAGCCTTTCTTTACGAAGAACAGACGCGACGCGGTATTTCCATCACGCACTGGAAAGAATTTGAGGATGTGTCGGATCATTGTACCGTGTGTCATAAGTGCTTTAATCCATGTCCGGTTGATATAGATTTTGGCGATGTGTCCATGAATATGCGTAATCTGTTACGTAAAATGGGCAAGCAGAGTTTTAATCCGATTAAAGCGGCGGCGATTGCCTTTTTATCGACCAGTCGACCCAGCAGCATTAAGATTATGCGCAAGTTGCTGATTGAATGGTCTTATAAAGCCCAGCGCATCGGTAACTTTTTTCTCCGGCCGTGGGGCAGGGCGCAACTGGCACATCCGCCGTCATCCACAGGCAAGCCGGCGATGCGTGAATTTGTCCTTCATTTCACCAACCGGAAAATGCCCGATAACGTGCCTTCCAAAACGGCAAGAGCATTGCTGGGTATTGAGAGTGATCAAATTGTACCCATCATTCGTGATCGAAATAAAACACGTGCGGATTCCGAAGCGGTGTTTTATTTTCCGGGTTGCGGCTCTGAACGCTTGTTTTCTCAAGTCGGTCTGGCTACCCAGGCCATGCTGTATGAGATAGGCGTACAGACGGTATTGCCGCCCGGTTATTTGTGTTGCGGTTATCCGCAGCGTGCCGCCGGCCAGCTTGATAAGGCGCAGAAAATAACCACCGATAATCGTGTGCTGTTTCATCGGGTTGCCAATACCTTAAATTATCTGGACATTAAAACGGTTGTCGTCAGTTGCGGCACTTGTTTTGATCAGTTACTGGATTATGAGTTTGACAAAATATTCCCCGGCTGTCGCATGGTCGATATTCACGAATATCTGCTTGAAAAAAACGTAAAGCTGGAAGGTGTTAATGGTACCCGTTATTTGTATCATGATCCCTGCCACAGCCCGATGAAACAGCAAGATCCCATGAAGACGGTTAATGCCTTGATAGGCTCGGAAGTGCTTAAGTCTGAACGTTGTTGCGGCGAGTCCGGAACTTTAGCCGTTGCACGTCCGGATATTTCAACACAAGTGCGTTTCAGTAAAGCCGCCGAGTTGCAAAATAATACCGCCAAGATACGCGCTGACGGTTTCGATGGCCCGGTTAAAATGCTAACCTCCTGTCCGTCCTGCGTACAGGGTTTACAACGCTTTGAGGATGGTGAAGAGCAGTTGGATGTGGATTATATTGTCGTAGAAATTGCCCGCCATGTATTGGGTAAAAACTGGATGAAAAACTATATCAAACAAGCGGGAAGCGGCGGCATAGAGCGGGTGTTGTTGTAGGACGCTTGCCAAGCTTAAGGTGAGTGGTGCGCATCGCGCACCCTTTACCCTGCGGACATTTTTGCTGTGCGGCAGCGGATTTGGCAGGAATTTAGGGCTGCCCACTTTAGACGGGACAAGCAAAAAGGCTTAACCGTCAGTAGGGTTAACTCAAAGATAAATCATCAAAAGAGACCGTTCGCTGAGCGGAGTCTAAGCGAGTTACCCGCTTCGACTTCGCTCAGCGAACGATTTATACACTTTCAGATAAATAATTTCTATGTCGACAGATACCATCCCTTCAAGGGATGTTAGGTGTATGACCTTACCGCGACGTGAATTGAAAATTTAATTTCTGAAAGTCTATAACCTTAAACTGTCACAACTTAGGTAGCCTAACGGCAGAGCCGAAAATCCCACCCAAACTGACCGAGCCATCTCACCACAACAACTTATTTACTACCCGGATAACCGGTATCACCGCCTTTTGCCATCATCGTAATAAGTTGCGGGCATTTGCTATCGACAACATCAGTTCGTCAAAAATACTGGATCAACAAACCGTAGAAACTATTGACCTCAAGCAATTAGAGCAATTTCTCACCTGCTCTTAATTTTGTACGCAAATGTACGCATTAAGTAATTCGCTTTCCGTTGAT
>JBAXTQ010000173.1:0-8437 GCA_037130115.1 Methylococcaceae bacterium | reverse complement strand
GCCGGAATGACGGACTTTTTGGTACTTGGCGAATCATTCTGCTGCTCAGTGTCCCAACTTAAGTTAGTAGCCGTAATGTGGAAGGCATAACCTATTGAGGATAGTGTTGGGCTGACCCACACTGCGCCAATGCCGGTCGCTTTTTACCTGATTGGCTATGGGAATCCCGGCAGTGATATTTTCTGCATACCGCCTAACCATCATAGCGTTGCCTGTTGCCTGAGCCAAAAGGTTCGGCATTGCTGCCGGTATGACAGAGTTAGCTAAAATTTCTTGGCGCATCTTGGGTTGGTAGCGGAATTTCTCAAGTTTTAAAACTATTGAAATCCTTAAACGTTTCGGTCGGGGGTGCAACCCCCGACCGGCATCGGTTTTCTTATGCCTGACTATTCAAATAGTCTTCATAATTACCGGCAAAATCAACGATCCCGTGGGGTGTCAATTCAATAACGCGGGTCGCCAGTGAAGACACAAACTCGCGGTCATGACTGACAAAAATCAAGGTGCCGGGGTAATTTTCCAGAGCCGTATTTAACGCTTCAATGGATTCCATATCAAGATGGTTGGTGGGTTCATCCAACACCATGATATTGTTTTTTTGCAGTATCAGTTTACCGAACATCATACGACCCTGTTCGCCACCGGAGATGACTTTAACCGATTTGTTGATGTCGTCTGCGCTAAACAACAAGCGACCCAAGGTGCCCCGCAAGGCTTGATCATCGTCAGATTCTTTACGCCATTGACTCATCCAGTCAATCAATGTGGCATCTTCGGCAAAGTCTTCGGAATGATCCTGGGCAAAATAACCCACTTCCGAATTTTCTGACCATTTAACAGTACCTGCATCAGGTTCTAATTCTCCGACCAGCGTCCGCAATAACGTTGATTTACCGATACCGTTCGGGCCAATAACGGCAACGCGCTCACCCACGGGAATCATCAAATTGAGATTTTTAAATAACGGTTCTGCACCATAACCTTTGCTTACTTTTTCAACTTCTAGTGCCAAACGATGCAGTTTTTTGGTTTGTTCAAAGCGTAAAAACGGACTAACCCGACTGGAGGGTTTAACTTCATCCAGTTTGATTTTATCCAATTGTTTGGCACGCGAGGTGGCTTGCTTGGCTTTGGAAGCATTGGCAGAGAAGCGACTGACAAAGGTTTGCAGTTCGGCAATCTGGATTTTTTTCTTGGCATTGCCGGACAGTAAACGCTCACGGACCTCGGTAACCGCTATCATGTAATCGTCATAATTACCGGGATAAACACGCAGTTCGCCATAATCCATATCGGCCATGTGCGTACAAACACTGTTTAAAAAGTGGCGGTCATGCGAGATGATAACCATGGTGCAATTACGCTGATTGAGTATATCTTCAAGCCAGCGAATCGTGTTGATGTCCAGGTTGTTGGTGGGTTCATCCAACAGCATGATGTCAGGATTGGAAAACAACGCCTGCGCCAACAATACCCGCAACTTCCAACCGGGGGCAACGGCGCTCATCAAACCGCTATGTTGTTCCAGTGGAATATCCAGTCCCAGCAATATTTCACCGGCGCGGGATTCGGCGGTGTAGCCGTTGTATTCCGCAAACACCGATTCAAGTTCGGCGGCATGCATATAGTCGTCTTCGGTGGCTTCCAGATTAGCGTAAATGGCGTCGCGTTCCGACATGGCCGCCCACATTTCTACGTGTCCCATCAGCACAACGTCCAGCACGCGGTAGTCTTCAAAAGCGAATTGATCCTGGCGCAAATTACCGAGTCGTTCATTCGGGCTGATGCTAACGTTGCCCGCTGATGGCTCTAAATCACCGCTCAAGATTTTCATAAAGGTTGACTTGCCGCAGCCATTAGCGCCAATCAGGCCGTAACGGTTGCCGTCGCCAAATTTGACAGAGACGTTTTCAAATAGGGGTTTGGCCCCAAATTGCATGGTGATGTTAGCTGTAGAAATCAAGGTATTGTTCTCAAGGGTAAAAGTAAAAAAACGTAATTATTCACCTCCCCCTTTGAAAAAGGGGGATTGAGGGGGATTTATCTAATAAAATCTCCCCTAACCCCTCTTTTTCAAAGAGGGGGACTGAATACTTACAAAAAACAGGTTTAAGGAATATATAGGGCACACTTGAGTTTACTTTCTCTTATCACCAAAATGAGGTGAGGGGATAGAATACCCGGTGTGCAGCGCCTATTCCAAGGGCTAATAATTAAGCCATATTTCAGGCGCAATGTGAGCGGTTTGTTGATCATCGCTGACCCAAATCTGCCCATCCTGAAGGCTGACTTGTAATTGCATGACGCGTTTTACCAACACAGCCAGTTGATCAGTAGCCGATTTAGGCAGGTTTACGACTGTTAAATTGCTAAAGCGTTCCAGTTTGGGTTCAATTTGCTTCCACCAAACCGTATTGCGTCCGCCATACGTGTATAAAATAACTTTATCTGCGCGACTGGATGCCTTGCGTAAACGTTTTTCATCCGGCATCCCGACCTCTATCCATAACTCAATATCATCGGTTAGACTTTTTTGCCAAAGATCAGGCTCGTCCTCCGAACTTAAGCCTTTGCAAAATTGCAGATGCTCATGCGCATTGACTATAAAAGCAAGCAAACGCACCATCATGCGCTCTTCGGTTTCGGAAGGGTGAAGTGCGATAGTCAGGTTATGTAGCTGATAATAGCCTCTGTCAATGTCGGCTATCTGACAGTCTGCTTTAAAAATGGTGGACTTAAGCGCCATTGAATATTTCTTGCGGATTGATTAATTATGTTATTTTACCAGATTTTAGGGTCAGAGTATTTTGTCACAGCACTTCAAAGAGAAATTAGCTGACAAAAAGTGAGTCGGGATGAGTAAATTTTTAAAAATTAAAGGGCCGGTTCGGGTACTATATGCCAATCTTTAAAAGAAATATTCAGATTGATCATGATGATAATTTGGCCTGAGAACCTTAATCTACCAGACTTGTGACTCAATTTTAACAAACAAAAAATAATCAGGAGGCTACATGCTTAACAAAGTGACTTTAATTGGACGATTGGGTGCAGATCCAGAGGTTCGGTATATGCCATCAGGTGGCGCTGTAGCCAATATAACCTTGGCGACCAATTTTAGATGGAAAGACAAGCAATCCGGCGAAAAAAAAGAATCCACTGAATGGCATCGAGTGGTATTTTTTAACCGTTTGGCTGAAATAGCCGGTGAATACTTAAAAAAAGGTAGTCAGGTTTATGTAGAAGGTCGCTTACAAACGCGCAAATGGCAAGATCAAAATGGACAAGATCGCTATACCACTGAAATTATCGCCACAGAAATGAATATGTTGGACAGTCGCAGTGGCGGCACCAGCAGTTTTGGCGGAGATCAAGCACCTACCGAGTATCCTGCGTCATCATCATCCAAGCCCGCTTATCAGCCCAAACCGTCAGCGCAAGCCAATAATTCTGCATCCATGCCACCGTCACCGCCTTCTTATGAAGATTTTGATGATGATATACCGTTTTAGAGGACACTTAATAGCATCAATTTAAGCCGGGACAGTTTGATCAATCCGGGGTTCCTTGCAATCAAGCGGAACTAGCCACTAAAAATGACATAAAAGATATACGCAATGACATTCAAGCGATTCGCTTAAAAATGGTCGAGCAAGACGGACAATTTGCTTTGTTAAAATGGATGACAGGTTTTCTGATAGCCGGGACAGATAACTTTCCGGGAACGCCGAGCCCCAGCTCGGCACGGGGTCGTCAAACCGATTACTGGCTATTGGTGACTACGCCGAGCTGGGGCTCAGCGCTCCCGGAATCAATAGGTCAGTTTTATTTATCTGTCCCGCTTTAAATTGGTAACCGATAGTGCGAATATCTTGCCCTCATGCCTCGCCAAAAATCAATTCCCCCAATTCTCATGTCCCAGCGGTGCCTGATTTAGTTCATCCCGAGACACACGCCAGTTCGATAAATATTGATCCATCACGGCGGTAAATCGGTCATTATGGTGACGCTCCAAAAGATGCACCAATTCATGAACAACGATGTATTCAAGGCATTGCACCGGCTTTTTTGCCAATTCCAGATTTAGCCAAATACGACGGGCTTGCGTATTACAAGCGCCCCACTTGGTCTTCATTTTCTTGACGCCCCAAGCCGATACCTCAACACCCAGTAACGGTTGCCACTTTTCCAGCAATGGAGGGATTAATTGCTTTAATTGCTCACGATACCAGTGGTACAACACTTTTTCGCGTTGTTCGGCGCTGCTCTCCGTTTTTACATGCAGCTCCAAAATGGTCTTGTTTCGCAGAATCACTTGACCGGCTCCCTGATGTTCAAGCACCCGCAGGCGATAACGCCGACCCAAAAAGTAATGGCTTTCGCCACTCACCATCGCCCGTTGGGATTGCCGCGCTTGGGCAATAAACTTGGTTTGTTGGCGTTTAATCCAGCCTAATTTGTCTACCACCGCCAGACGCACCGCTTCATCACTGACGGCTAAAGGTACGGCTACCCGAACCCGGCCATTGGGCGGATAAACGCCTAAATGCAGGTTTTTTATATCCTTGCGGATCACCTCAACATTGATGCGGTTGACGGTAAGCTGGTGGGGTTCAGTATTCACGCTGGTTTTTTACCACATCAAAAATAATATCACTCAAGGCATCATCGTGTAATACCGAGCGCACCGCATATTTAACTTCCTTCTCTTTGACTTTATGGCCTCGCCAGCCGTCTTTGCATTTTGCCCGCACCGAAACATCAACGGCATTGGCCAACACTTCATCCTGATTCAAATTGTCATACAAAGCCCGTTTGGCCGTCGTATCAACACTGGTTGGATAACTGTCAGCCGGTGCTTGCTGCGCTTGTTTTGCCAACTCAACAATTTTCGCCAAATAAGCCTGATAATCCAACGCGCCTTGTTTGCGCTGTGCAATCAACGCATCCAGCAATTCAGACATCTTTTCGTAATACTTGGGATTAATCGGCGTTTCATCGATAATCAACTTACGGACATTGTTTTCAATGGTTTCAGCAACCGCTTCCGGGTTGGTGCGAATAGCTTTAGGCAAGGCATCGACTGCGCCAATACCGCGTTCAACAATCATTTCAATCAGCGTCATGTCATCAAAGGCAGAGATTTTTTCGCTTTCCTCAGCGCGGATATAAGTATCAATTAAATGGCGCATGGCCGGCTCATACATTTTCAGATCAATGTAATCGCCACTCGCCAACTTTACCTCGGTACGCACTTTCTCATAATGATCCACATCGGCTTTCAGCGTGGCAATAGCCGCCGCTTTAAAACCGACTTGCTCCAGTTCATTGGCGATACCGGCATAAGCCCGAACAAACGCCGCCGTATGTTTATACAACGCCAAACGCTTGGCTTCGCGTTCTTTCAAACCGTCTTTATCGCTG
Source organism: Methylococcaceae bacterium (assembly GCA_037130115.1). Classification (GTDB taxonomy): domain Bacteria; phylum Pseudomonadota; class Gammaproteobacteria; order Methylococcales; family Methylomonadaceae; genus Methylobacter_C. The sequence goes on along the minus strand of JBAXTQ010000173.1, from coordinate 3,013 downwards.
GTATCAGGCCCGCAAAAATAGCGCAAATAGGCCAGCGTATCTTTAGGCGCTTCAACCAGTTCACATAACGACTTGATGGTTTCCCACGCCTCCTCCAGATGTTCCCTGGCTTTAGCCAAACGATCTTCCAGTAAACCGGCAATATCGGCTTTGTCATAACCGTCCAGCGAGCCTTTGGTGTAGTCGTTGATAGAATTATGCAGACTTTCAAACAGGTCTTGATAATCGATAATATAACCGTATTCCTTGTCGTCACCATCCAGGCGATTCATCCGGCAAATCGCCTGAAACAAGCCGTGGTCACGCATCTTTTTATCGATGTATAAATACGTCGCCGGTGGCGCATCAAAGCCGGTGAGCAGTTTATCGACCACAATCAACAGCTTCATCTGCCCCGGTTCATTGATAAACTTCTTCTTGACTGCTTTTTCAAACGCTTCCGGCTCTTGACCGTTCAGCATCTTGTTATAAATCTCATATTTTCGCAGCTTCTCGGTCAAACCTTCACCGGATGCTTCGCCTTTAATATCCGCAGGTGAAGGCCGGTAAGACGTGACAATGGCGCATTTATCGGCCAAATCGGTTTTGGAAAATAACTCGTAATATTTGCAGGCATCCAAAATACTACTGGTGACCAGCATGGCATTGCCACGGCCGCTTTGCAGACGATCACGAATTTCCATATCCATTAAAATATCGGCAACAATCTTTTCCAAGCGGGATTGACTGGACAACACCCGCTGCATCGTGCCCCATTTCTGCTTGAGTTGTGCCTTGGCCAGATCATTCAGCCCTTGGGTTTTGGCCTCAAACCATTGGTCAATCTTGGCTTGGGAAGTGATGTTTTGATCAATGTCGCGGGCTTCATAACGTAAATCCAGTACCACGCCATCTTTAACCGCTTCATTAAATTTGTAGGTATGGATATACCGGCCAAACACTTCAAAACTACGCTGTTTGTCAGCCTTTAACAAAGGCGTGCCGGTAAAACCGATAAACACCGCATTCGGTAAAATAGCCTTCATGGCTTTATGCAATTCACCGGACTGGGTACGATGGCACTCGTCAACAAAAACCGTCAAATCGCCTTTGGCGGTAAAATCAGGCGGCAAGGATTTCTTAACTTCGTCCAGATAAGCCGTTACGTTGCCCACGTCCTTATCGTCTTCTTTGCCGCTAAACTTATGGATCAAAGAACATAACAACCACGGCGACGGCGCATTGAGTTTGGCAATTAAATCAGCGCCGCTGGTGGTGCGATAAATCTGTTCATTAACACCCATAAACACTTTTTCAATTTGTTCATCCAGTTCGGTACGGTCAGTAATAATCAACACCCGCGCATCCTGCCGGTTCTCGCGTATCCATTTAGCCAGCCAAACCATCGTCAGTGACTTGCCGCTGCCTTGGGTATGCCAGATGATGCCGCCTTCACGGCGTTTGATAAAAGTCTGGGCCGCACGTACCCCAAAATACTGGTTATGCCGACACAGCTTCTTAATGCCGGAATCGTAAACGATAAAATCGTGGATCAACTCCAAAAAACGTGCTTTATTGCACAGCTGGCTTAACTGCCTGTCCAGCACGTTAGCTATCGGACTGTCTTCTTTCCAAGCCAGATAATACTTTTCTTTGGTTTCAATACTGCCATAACGCAAACCTTCGGTATCGTTACCCGCCATCAATAACTGTAACGTCGAGAAAAACGGTTCGATAAAAACAGGTTTTTGATTATCCAAATTTTGACGGATGCCTTCGGTCACCGATACCGTGGAGCGTTTTAATTCCAACACACCCAGTGCAATGCCATTCACATATAACACCACATCCGGCCGCTTATCAAACGCGCCGGCATTGGCTGCTTTTACCGTCACTTCTTCGGCAATGCCAAAATGATTATTCAACGGTTGCTTCCAGTCAACCAGCCAGACGGTTTCGGTATTTTCGCCCACCTCCGGTTTTACTTTGACGCCATAACGCAGCAATTCATAAACCGCTTTATTACGATCAAACAGACTTTTACTGGTATCACCGGCGGCTTTATCAAACAGATGCAAGGCACGATTAATCAGATTTTCTTCATAATTCTGCTTGCGTAAAAAGCCGCGCAACAAGTCCGATTCAATGTTGCGATTATTCGTTCGGTCTATCCAGTTACCCAAATACTCGTAACCCATTGACTCACAAAACAACTTAACCACACGGGCTTGGGTTAGTTTTTCTATTTGGCCGACATTGCTCATGTTGATTCCAGGTGGTTGCTGCCGGGAGCGCTGAGCCCCAGCTCGGCGTAGTTTGATTGAGTGCCAAGCTGGGGCTTGGCGTTCCCTGTTTGTTTTTTAGTCATTATCGCCAATATAAGCACTGGACCAAGGCCAATCAGAAGGAGCCGCACAAAGCTTGGCCTTTACCGGATTATTGTGAATATAATTGATTGTACTGTAAAAATGCGCTTCATCACGAATATAACGATCCCAATATTCGCGCATCCAAAAGGGTGTGCCGGGAATGCCAAGTCCCAGTTTGGTATTATTCGCCATTGCCCAGCGACCAGTAAATGACTTCCACGATTGCAATATCTTCGGCAGCCTAAAAATAGGCTCAATTAACACATGAACATGATTAGGCATAACACACCAAGCGATTAAACGATAACGTTCACCATCAAATAGCTGTAAAGTTTCCTGCATAAGATCAGCCAAAAGTGGGTGACCCAAGGCACAGCAACCCAAACCTGCATCCAGCCAATGCTCAATTTTCTTGCGCCGCTCACGCTCACGGATTGAAACCGGCACTTGCAAAAGCTCTAGCTCCAATTGTTTAAGTATTGCTTGCGGTAAGGAATCAGCAAGACGAAAGGTAATAAACTGCAAAATATCCGGTACATCCAAATGCGGCAAATAACCCCGACTATACCAACCATGATGACTGAGATCGTTACTTCCGGGTGCGCTACTCCCGGGAGCGCTGAGCCCCAGCTCGGCGTAGTCTGATTGATTGCCAAGCTGGGGCT
>JBAXTQ010000172.1:0-8439 GCA_037130115.1 Methylococcaceae bacterium | reverse complement strand
AAAAATAATAATTTATTATTCCGTTATGATAATGCCAAACATAAACCCGCTTTAGGTTTTGATGAACATAAACACGGGTTGGACGATATTATTTATTCACCCGCACCACAGTTAGAAAAAGTAATACAAGAAATTATGCTGCTACAAAAATTCTAAGTTTTATAGTGCACAAGGCTATAATTACTGGAGTACAAACCTTGGTTTGTATTTTCTTAAACGCATAGTTCTTAAGCTCCAGCGTTGTATGATGACGCTGGAGCATCAACTGCGGCATTCCCGCTCCAGAGCGGCATACACGCCAACTTAAGTGCTAACTATTTGAAATATAAATTTAAAATTGGAGGTCGCGGCAGAATATAATAGGTATTATTTAGTCAACTGGAGACTGCCATGAAAAACTCACCCAATATAGATGCCCAATTTGAGGTGTTTGTGCAAGAGTTGCTCTCTGATTATCTGGTGTCCTTTATTAAACCAACGTGGCATTCAATACATGGGTAGAGTTTTTAGCCTGTATGAACCTATAAAAAATGGTCAGGGTAAAATTAAAGTGGATGATTCTATCTGGAAAGTGCAAGGTGAAGACTGCGACATAACGACCCGTGTGAAAGTGATTGCCGTACGTGGAACGGTGTTTGAAGTGGAAAAAGTCGATTAGGTATTGTCAAACGGCATCTCACTATTAGCAACAACAACTGGAAACGCATTCCTGATGACCTAAGGAAACCCGACATGAATTTACATTGATGAAAGCTAACGCCGTTTCTCTCAATGTCTGGTGTGAGAACTGGCGTTTTTACATGACACAAACACTTTCGTTGAAAACATCCACTATAATCCAAAAAATCTGGCATTAGTCCAAAAGCAGACATAGAATCGACAGTAAAATTAGCTCCGTGAAGGACAAATATCGGCCAATTGCGGACGGTGGCGAGTGACTGCTTTAGAGCAAGCCATTTTGCGACATGGTGTTTATGCGTTTAATATACTACGAGAAGCCGTTTAAATATCCTAAAAATTTCTCGATCAGAACGGGCTACTTTTGGGAAGTCGAAAACAGGGTAAATGCCTTGCTGGATAAGGTATTCAGAAAAGCTCTATGAGACTTTTGTGTTGTTTGTTTAAACGCACCTAACAAATGACTGATGAAGTTCGAGTCACCATAGGCGTGTCAAAAGGAACGAAAGATCTTGCGACATAGACGCTCAAATTTGTAAGTGGCAGCGCGAACGTCTCTTAGGTACTCTGAAATAGTCATTTCCTTTTCCCAGTCGAACAGCGGCATATCTTGCATTACATTCCTGCCTTTTCAATCAACTCTGCAAGCTGTTTATCCGTCATTTCTCTAAGCTTGTCCTGTAGCGGTTTTGGAAGATTCTTTGCGCGAGTTGCAAGACTCTGTGTTCTTCCATCTTTTCTTGTCTGCTTCTTAACCCTTGCTATATCAATTATGCGCTCACGAACATCGCTATCCTGTTCGCACAGATCGATCATTGCGTCCATCGCTTCATAAAGTTTGACACCGCTATCTTTAATCACAACCCTTAGCTTTTCAACTGCCTCTATTGTAATTGCAATTGTGGTTCTTGATGAAACAAGGTTTTGATGTATTTTGGTCATAATATTCTCTCTGTAAAAAAACTATTATACATTATTTTTTACATTGTTTTATTGTGTTCGTATTTGTAGGTTAAAGAGGTGTACGTTTAAATAAACAACATTGAATGGTGCGTAAAGATAGTTTTACCTGTCATATCAAGATTGAATGAGCGCTGATGGAATATGTTTTATTTCAAATATTCGTTCATCAACTTTGATAATCCGGAGCGTATCATGAGGCTTTGCCTGAATGACTTTATTGAAATATCCACCAAAACGTGCTCTAGGGCTGATGGTGATTGAGCTTTTAACGCGCATATCGGTATTTCTAACTTCACTACCAAATCGCAGTTCAATAAGGATACCTTGGCTTCCTGTTGCTCGATCACTAAAGCAATCTGGAGGGAAAAATTCTGAACATTTTGCAGGAATATCGATATAACCGTTTTTGATACCCTTTTCGGTCAAATTAATTTCGATATAAGGCTTTTCTTGTTCGTTGGTGTCCACTTCAAAGTCAATCTCCTTCCTATATAAAATCAATTCCATTTGTTCAGGATACAAGGCCGTAAAAACCTGCTCAGTAAACCAGGCAGGATCAACTTGTATAACTTTGGCAATTCTATGAGTATCTCCAATAGGAATCTTATCTATATTTTCTGCAATTGCCCAAAGTTGTTCGGAACTATAGCCTAAAAGCTTGGCAGCTTTGTCATACCGAAAGTTTTCGCTGTTATCAGCGTAAAATTTTTCTAATCTTGCTTGTATAAACGGAGCTATATCAATATAACGTAAACTGGTTGGCAGTTCATCTTTGTCGAAAGTAATAAAAGTCGTTTCCCTAAAGCCGCTTTTTCTACCCCGCATCCAACGTAGTGCTTCTGAGCTTTCAACATCCTTACCATTGGGACTATGTAGTTTATTTTCACCTTCATCTCGAAGTGCGTTCCTAACACTTTTTTCGTTCATATTAGTTAGTAACACAATATCTGCAATGGTTACACTATCACCAAAATCCAAACTACGCCTTGCATCAAAAAAATTACTCATATCCCATAGGTCAGAATTTCGCCATTTTTCCTCACCGGATAAATATTTCATTAGCCCCCATTTAGAATCATTACCAGTGCTTGTAACTATTCCGAACGTGTCGGTCAATTCAAGAAACTCTTTGAATACATATTCATCCCCGTCAAACCCATCAACGAATTCCGAATCCCCGCCCCCTATGCATCTTGCGTGATAAGCATAATCATAATAGTACTGTAAGGATCTGCCGATACGATATTTGGACAAATCAATTTGGTCATATTCCTCATCATATAAATGAAAAGTTTTACCATCAATATACTTAACAATATTATTGCCGAATTCACCTCCAGAGCCGCTGTCAAAACAATTATCTAAAAATGCAGCAAGATGAAGGATGCGTTCTGCAAGCTCTCTTTGCATATTTTTTAACTTAATATCGGTTATGTCTCTCATTATTTTTCCTAAAAATTCTTATGGTTAGATTATACACAGCGACATTGAAATGACAATTTAAATATTTAATTATTTCATTGAAATTCTTTTGAAAAAATAAATTGACTATTTGTGAAATTTTATTAAAATAGCCTCACTATCTTAATTTTTTACTTACGGAGCAGGGGCATGAACTTAACACTACACGCACAGACCAGGCTAGAGCAGAGAGGCATTTCTCCCGTAATTATCGACTGGCTTGAGCAGTATGGAGCTATCGAGCCACAAAATGGCTCAGAGTTAATTTACTTCAATCAGCTCAGCCTTAAAAAGTTGGCCAGTTATACCGGAGGGATTAGCAATAAAATTAATAAGCTCAAAAGTATTTATCTGGTAAGAGGAAATAATGGCAAGATTATTACTACCGGATATCGAGACGAATCAATTAAACGTAAATAGTACTATCAGGATTTTTTAACCCCTTACTTCTTAACAAAAGAGAACCAATACATCATGGCAAACTATCAATTTGAAAATTACAGGGCTCTCATTCAAAATGCGCCTCATTTTTCTATCACTGCCCCATTACCTGATTCACTTTTGCTAAAAAAAGAAGGCAAAATAAGCATTTATTACGCGCCATTTGAGTATGTTAATGAAAGCGCAAAAATTGTACTTGTCGGTATCACACCAGGTCTTCAGCAAGCTGCTAATGCGCTGAATGCTGCAAAAATCGGCTTAGAAAAAGGTAGTTCTTCAGAAGATATTTTAAAAGCGGTTAAATCGGCTGCCAGCTTTAGTGGTTCTATGAGAACTAATTTAATTAGTATGCTTGATGATGTTGGTATTCACGAAAAACTGGGTATACCAAGTACCGAATTGCTTTTTAGCTCTCATGCACATTTGGTGCAAATGGCCTCTATTTTAAAAAATCCTGTTTTTGTTGATGGCGGAAATTATTCCGGCTCGCCATCAATGCTTAAAACGCCTTTACTAAAAGAATCGATACAAGAGTTTTTTGTAACAGAAATATGCAATAAACTAAAAACATCTCTGTTTATCCCTTTAGGTCCTAAAGTAACGGAAGCCTTGGAATGGCTTGCTTCACAAAAAATCATCAACGAGAACCAAATATTAAGCGGTATGCCTCACCCTTCAGGTGCTAATGCTGAAAGAATTGCTTATTTTTTAGGGAATAAGCCTAAAGATCAGCTATCAATTAAAACAAATCCAGATTCAATTGATAAAAGCAAGCGTGCCCTTTTAATAAAAATAGGCGCTTATAAATGCTGAGTTTTTTAATAGCATCTGTTGATCAAGTTCGGGTTTTGGAAAAAAGGAATAAAAGATATTTTAAGTCTGTTGCCTTGGGTATTCAGTCTGGAATTATTTTGCTGCCAGTTGAAATATTTAAAGAAATATTAATTCCTTTCGTAAAAGAAACCTGCTGGATTTGTTATATCTTTTTTAACGTCATTTTAGATGTTTTTACCGGCATAAGTAACGTTGCTACTCTGAGTGTTAAGTCCATATTTTACGGCTTCTCTGGAAGACTTGGACTTGAGGAAGACAAGGATTAGATATATTTTTTATGGCACAAGTTTGATAGTTAGTAATTAACGATAACCTGGAAATTTTTTTTGACTACAAGATCATGCTCTCTGATTTTTAAAAAACTTACGCACGAGAGCATGTTTTCTAATTTAACAATTAACTAAGTGAGTGATTAATGGCCAGTATAAAAAATAAACTTGCAGCAAAAGAAGCACTTAAATTTATTCACAACAATTTAAAAGCTGATCTAAATCTCATTCCTCTTGATAATATAGGCAGGTCAAAAGCTCATGGTTTCGCTGTTGGAGAATACGGAAAACAGTTTATTATAATTTTGGGTGATCATGAAAGAGCGCATCAGACTCGGATAATCACAGAAAAATTATTCGACCTCCCAGATATTGTTGATGTCGCTCATGTTATGGGTATTTATAAAGGAATGAGGGTCAATAAACAAAAAAATACCAGTCTTGGCTATAAAAACAATCTTTTTGATGGCAACCAAAGTTCTTTTATTGTCGATAATTTATCGGCATTGGATCAGTTAATTAGATGGTATGTTACAAGCGATATAGAGCCGGCGCTTTAATAACCATTGCAATTTTTTGTTATGTTACGTCAATGGTCAATTTATAAAACAATGTCGCAAAGGTATACAACTAATGGATAACGTTGAGAAGCTAGAATACAAACTACAATTACTATGCAGCTATAAAATGCAATTTTATGCCAATAATTTGAAGTATCGCGTTACGGCAAAAATAAGCAAAACGATGTCAAAAATTATAGATAAAAAAGCGATGGCTTGGTCTGAAGCCCAGCTTTTAAAGGAGATTGAAAGGAACGGATATCCAGACATCAATCCCTTTTTAGAAAATTATGTACAGACATTTACCTTGTTCTACACGCCTGGATTAGGATTATCAGAAGCTCCAAAAACCGAAGAGGCTATTGAAGCAAATGATGCGAATGAATTTTACAATGCGGTAAGAGAGCAGGACGATTCGCCCTGGTTTTGCGACATTATCGACGAAGCAATGTTTGATTTACTTAACGAAAAATATGAAATAGATCGCACAGGTGGATTTCAAGATCAATTACGTGAGCATGTGAACAAAAGCAAAATGTCATTAAAGTAATTGGCTCTCCATTGTATATGGATTAGACTTTTCATGATGCGAGAGCTTTGGGTCTTGTTCTTTCGGACGAATTGAGAGACATAATTCTGATTATTATTTGCGAATGAAGCCACCCTGTAGCAATTTAGGAGTATGTAATGAAAACAATTTTAACAATACTATTACTGACAGTATCAATAGCTATCTATGCGGAGACACCTACTGTTGTTAACGGCTATAGTAATTTTCACGGCTATAACACAACGGAGGGTTGTTATGGCACAGGCTGTTTACCAACCACCGTTTTACAAGAGGTGTTAAAAACACCGAGTTCTTATAGCCAAGAACGTGTTCAAAATGACAGACTGATTGATGCGATAGAAGATTCTAATGATATTGCCCGTGAGCAGTTACAATTAGACCGTGAAAATAATGGCGATGAATAACTTGTATGTCGTTTGTAACACGTCGCGACTGTCCGGTTTAGGGTAGCGTAAAATCATAGCCGAATGTCGCTTATGGGTCGAAATTTGCCATTTACAATCCATCATGCTGAGTGTCCGCTATAGTCAACCCTCTTAATGTGGGACATTTACCAAGGCTTAAGTTGATAACCTATTTTTTCTTCGTGTCCTTCGTGTTCTTCGTACCTTCGGCTATGCTCAGGACAGGCTTCGTGGTGATAAGAATTCCACAAACGTGTCCGTGCAGGGTATATTATCTCTTAGTACAACAAAAACTCCGAACGCGTTTCTTCCCACGCCAGCTCATCCACTCGCGTCATGCTATCCAAATCTTCCGGTATGGCTTGGGCATCATCCACCCACTCGCGTAACAGGGTCGAGCCGTTGATTACGTCGATAGCCAAGCGATCCAACTCATACTCATAAGGAAAATCACGCCATAACGGGTAATCGGGTTGCTGGCGACGAAGCGCTTTAAATGCCAACGCCTGTAAACGCCAAGGACGAAAAGCGGCGTGATCGTAAGCGCTATCTTCCACATGAATTTGCACACCGGCACACAGTTTGCCCGCGTATTTATGAAAAGTCGGCTCAAACCAGCATTCACGCAAACGGCAACCTGCCAGCCATTGCGGCGCAATATCATGCATGGTTTTGATAAGCGCCTTGGCATCTATATCCGGTGCACCGAATAATTCCAAGGGCCGGGTCGTACCACGACCCTCGGAAAGGGTTGTACCTTCCAACATAACAGTCCCCGCGTAACAGCGAGTCATCCACAAATTTGGTGCATTGGGACTGGGGTTAATCCAACTACGCTCACCCAGCGGCCAACCATAACCAGGTGCTGACTCCGATTGCCAGCCTTGCATGCTGATAACCTGGCAATCAACATCCAGCGCCAAGGTAGCAATAAACCAGTTCGCCAGCTCACCCATCGTCAAACCGTGACGCATCGGCATCGGGCCTGCACCGACAAAACTTTCCCAACCTGGGCGCAGAGTCAATCCTTCTACCGGACGCCCGGCCGGATTGGGCCGATCCAGTATCCACACGGTTTTTTGGTGCGCCGCAGCCGCTTCCAGCACATAACGCAAAGTAGTGATAAACGTGTAAATACGACAACCCAAATCTTGCAAATCAACCAGCAACACATCGAAGGTAGCCATCATCGCATCGGTCGGGCGACGTACTTCCCCATACAAACTAAATACCGGAATACCCAGCACCGGATCAACAAAATCGGAAGATTCCATCATATTGTCTTGCTTGTCCCCACGCAATCCGTGCTGCGGGCCAAACGCAGCACTCAGCTTAATGTCCGGCAAACCGGCCAGCGCATCGAGTGTGTGCGTTAAATTCTGTGTAACTGAAGCCGGATGCGCCAACAAAGCGATGCGCTTTCCCGCTAGCGGCCTGCGCAATGCGGCATCTTCAAGTAAACGGTCAATACCAAATTTCATATTCTTTATAGGTTAATCGGGGTTAAGCGACAAAATAAATCCCGCACGATGATGAAAATCGGGGTGTGCTTCTGGATGGTGTAATGCCCAATAAGAACGACTGCCGTCATTCGCTTCGATCACTGCTGTCAAGCCAAGCTGAAGCCACTTACCGGCAATGTTTTGATGCAAATCATCCGTCTGGATAATCGCTTCCAGATGTAAATGCTCTTGGGTCTGGGTAAGGCTGATAGTCGGTGCCTGACTGGCTTTCCATGCATCCGGCCTGCGGTAGTCACTGAATGCATACGCGGCCCACTGCCCTGATGGTGAAAAATTAAACTCATGATAGTTTGCTTTACCGGCCGCTGCGATGAACACTTCAAAACAGGTATGCTCCCACAATCCATCTATAGCAGCAGGGGGTTGCGGTGCAGGAATGCGTATTTGCTCCAAATCACCCGTCAATTGAAAGTTTAAACGTATAGCGCCTTTTGGTTGTGACTCAACGTTAACATCTACATGATGCTTGCCGGCTGACGCGGTATTGATGTGACAAGTCAGCCGCTTGTTAGCCATTATTTCTCTTCTCAAGTGCAAACCCATCGCTTCCTTTTTTAATTGCTTAATATATCAGTCACGCACGTTGGGCTGATGCTTTTTCAGCCTAACATTCAACACCTTCAATAAGTTGGGTTGCCAAAAAGACGTCAGCCCACTCTACTGCACCTTGGCATTATATCACCTGAATCCAGCCTACCGCTGTTCAGCCAGAAAACTACGCTTGGCAATAAAGAT
>JBAXTQ010000171.1:0-8508 GCA_037130115.1 Methylococcaceae bacterium | reverse complement strand
ATACATTTAGGCGTTTGGGTGGCAAACCGGTACAAAAAAGAGAAGACTTTAAAGCGTTAGATGATGTCAATTTTACGATTGAAGAAGGTGAAGTGGTCGGCATTATCGGCCATAACGGCGCAGGAAAAAGCACCTTACTGAAACACTTGGCCAACATCAGCAAACCCACTAAAGGTAAAGTTATTGTACGCGGCAGCGTGGCACCGTTAATCGAAGTCGGCGCTGGCGTAAACCCGGAATTGACTGGCCGGGAAAACATTTTTCTTAATGGCGCTATTCTGGGTATTCCTAAAAAAATCATTCAGCAAAAACTGGATGAAATTATTGATTTTTCTGAACTGGAACAATTTATTGATACGCCGGTTAAACGTTACAGTTCTGGCATGACAGTCAAACTCGGCTTTTCCATAGCCACCAGTCTGGATGCGGATATTCTGATAATTGATGAAGTATTGTCGGTAGGTGATTTGGCGTTTCAGCGCAAGTGTTTTGATAAAATGGAAGATATGATTATTCGTCAAGGCAAAACCGTTTTGTTGGTGAGTCATAATATAAGACAGGTTGAGCGACTGTGCTCTAAAGTGATATTAATGGATCATGGGAGCATTGCTGCAATGGGTGATGCGATTCAGGTATGTAATCTTTTCTATGAACAAAGTGATAACAAGATAAAAAAACAACTGGCATCCGCGCATAATTCATCGTTGATGAGTGAAGGCGTGGATATTGTCTCAATACGCATAGCTGACGCTTTAGGTAACGGCATAGAAGAACTTGATTTTCAGGACGACCTTTATCTCCATATCAATTACCTTGTGAATAAGAGAATCGAAAAACCGGTTTTTGGTGTTGGCTTTCATACCACCGACTTCATTTATCTGGCAAGCCGGGATTCTCTAAATTTCTTTTTCAATGCACCATTGGAACCTGGAAATCATCATGTCGTCTGTAAAGTTGCCGTTTTTCCCTTCAATCCTGGGGTCTATGCACTACGCTTGGGGATTGCTGATGGTGAGGTAATGGTTTCCTATGGGGAAAATTTGGTACAGCTACATGTCACCTCGAAAGATCAGTCCTTGTCATACCTAAAGGAGGCCGGATTTGTTCCTCTTGATGTCAGTTGGCAGGTCAATCCGGAATCGGTTAAATAATCAAGACAGTGATAACCGGCGAGTCGGCAATGGCATTCAAAATTACAGGCATATTAGGTTTGCAGTTGAATCAATTACGTAGAGCAAAGCAAAATTACTGGGAGATTCGGGAGCGAGGGCTGGAATGGATGCTCCATACAAGGAATCAACTATTACGTGGCAGGAAAAGCGTCATGCATAAAGCTGGTATCGCATGGAGCCTATTTAAAAATATCGCCAGACTGGGAGGGTATCGTGTTGTAGACTTACTTAGTGGCCGGGAACTGATAGCCATCGCATTGACTGAACACATGGGGGATATTGTGGCGGCGCAACCGATTGCAGCTTATATAAGAGCACTGCACCCTAAAGCTCGCTTGGTGTGGGTCACCCGTCGCCCGTTTAACGAACTGATCAATGCCTTTGGTGTTATTGATCGTATCACTCCTGTGCTATGCATTTCAGAGTGGGCGATGTTAAGGGATAGCGGCATCTTTTCGCGGCACTATGATTTGCATGTCAATAAACGAAGTTGCCCGATTTGCAAACAAACCATTTTCAGGAAAACCGGAAATCCGCTAATCGACACGGAAAACTATTACAGCTTCGGTACGCTGCTTGCCATTATGTGCCAGAATGCAGGACTGCCGATTTTAGAGGCAGGCCCTGAATTAATAATACCGGATGTGACTATCAGGAAAATTGATGGAATCGGACTCCCTGAAAAGTTCATTGTTTTGCATACCCGCTCCAATGAATCCTCACGCGACTGGAAGGCCGACAAGTGGACATTGCTGGCGCAGCGCCTTTTAGACAAAACCGACTACAGTCTCATTGAAATCGGGCTGTCGGCCATGCTTAAATTGGAATCCAATCGGCACTTATCTTGCTGTGGCAAGTTCTCGATTATTGAGACCGCTGAAATAATGCGGCGGGCCACATTGTTTATCGGCATTGATAGCGGTCCTGCGCATATTGCCAATGCAGTAAAAACTTATGGAGTCATACTTAAGGGCGCCTACCGCGCCTTCCCAAGTTATCTTTCATACAGCGGTGGGTATGGAACCGGAGAGACGGCGTTTATCATATCAGCCCAGGGGCAGGCCTCAATTATTACCGTAGCTGAGGCCTTTGAGGCATCTTTGACCATGCTACGCAAGTATGATTTACTAACGAGCCAAGCGAATTATTACAAGCCTAATCAAATAGTTAGTGTACTCCATTATGAATAATGATATAAAAAAATACTGTCCAGTTTGTCATAACAATGCATGTGAGCGGTCAGAGCCACGCGAGTGGACAATTTCAGAAAATTTATATCATCTCGAACAATGCAAAAAATGTAATTCAATTTTTACCTATCCTATGCCAAGCGATGCAGCACTTGCCGATCTCTATCGCACATCGTTTAATTACAACTGGTACAAGGATCATTACGCTACAAAATTGCGTGACTGTCGCTTAAGGGTAAAAGAATGCTCGCATCTTCTCGGTCGGCGTGTACTTGATTTCGGCGGTGGACTGGGATATTTTTCTCGCGCAGTTGTCGAAACTGGGCGTGAGTCTGTGACGTACGACCCTTATACGACTAAAGATATCGCCAATGAAAGCAAGTGGGATACGATTGTATCGCTACATGCCTTGGAGCATTCTAACGACCTTGATCGTACTATGGAGCAGATCAAGTCCTTGTTAGCCCCGGAAGGTAGGATTATTATTGCTGTTCCTAATCTGGAGGGTCTCGGATATCAGAAACAAGGTATGGACTGGGTTTGGGCGCAACCTCCATTGCTCCATGTCTTCCATTTCACGGCGGTGGGATTGAGAAGTTTACTGTCACGACATGGCTTTGGCGATATCGAAATAACATATCATGATCGCTGGGATGCGAACAGCTATTGTGATATTAACAATATTGAGGTGACCAGACGAATGGATTCGGCGTGGCACAAGACACCACTTGCTTCATCTGCCCTGTATGGCAAATATATTGCTTGGCGGAATTCGAAGTATCGCTTTAAGGGTCTGAAAAAATCCACCGCAAACAGTGTAAACTCATCCAATCTGTTGGCAGAACTACAAATTACGGCTGTCCGGTCTAATAATGTCTGATTATGCCAAGGGCATCTTGATCGATGCATTTCTTTAATCACCGCACTTTGTGAGCTATAAGCTCATACCGATAATGTTTAGTCAAAGTTGGACTCTGTGCTCTATTCATACTACTTATAGAGACCTTAGTTGATTAAGCGACATTTTTTCTGTGGGGCGTGCCGTGCGCGCCTTAATTTTCAAGGCACGCACGGCACGCCCTACGTGCTTAATTAATTCAGGGCTCTATAGCATACCAAACTTATTGAGAAAAAATGACAAATGTTCGTGCCATAGCCTTCTACCTTCCCCAATATCACCCCATTCCCGAAAACGACGAATGGTGGGGCAAGGGATTTACCGAGTGGACAAATGTTACTAAGGCCAAACCTTTATTTCCTGGTCACTATCAACCGCACTTACCCGCTGATCTTGGATTTTATGATCTACGCTTGCCTGAAGTGCGTAATAATCAAGCAGAGCTTGCAAAAGAATACGGCATTCATGGCTTTTGTTATTATCACTATTGGTTTAATGGTCGTAGAATTCTCGAACGCCCATTCAATGAAGTGCTTACAAGTGGTAAACCCGACTTTCCATTTTGTCTGTGCTGGGCAAACGAAAACTGGACGCGGGCATGGGATGGTGGTGAAAAACACATACTTCTTAAGCAAAATTATAGTGCAGCGGACGATTTGGCTCATATCCGAAGCCTATTTCCGGCTTTTCGCGATGAGCGCTACATCCGTATAAATGGTAAGCCTTTGTTTTTAGTATATCGCGCCGAACTTATTCCGGATCCAATCCGAACCACCGAAATTTGGCGCGAAGCTATCGCTAAAGCGGGACTGGGAGAACTTTATATTGCCAGGGTAGAAGGTTACGATAGTGTTAATAAAAATATTAATGCACCCTCTATCGGGTTTGATGCCGATGTCGAATTTGCTCCTTTCAGTTGGAGCATGGGAAATGTTAAATACAAAAGTCCTTTTCATCGTGCCCTAGCGGCAGTTGGCTTACTGTCTAAAGGATTCATTAATAATCGCGTAGTCGATTATGACGCCATGGCACGAGGAATGCTAAGCCGGCCGGATATAGATTGGCCAAGATTTTCTTGTGTCACACCTTCTTGGGACAACAGCGCACGCAGAAAAAATGCATCTATTTTCTCCGGTTCGACACCCGAAAAATATGAAGATTGGTTGCGGCAAGTTGTATCAAAGACATCTCAAAAGCATACAAGAGATGAAAAAATTGTATTCATCAATGCTTGGAATGAGTGGGCCGAAGGCAATCATCTTGAACCCGATTTAAAGTGGGGACGAGCTTATCTTGAGGCTACACGTCGTGCATTGCTGAGTGATAATAATCACGTATTGTCAACCACGGCCAAAATGCATCCCTATAACGATAATGAATTTCTTGGCGTTAAAAGTATTTACTGGGCAATATACAATTTCGCAAAAGCACAATTAGAATTGTTAAAAGACCTAGGGATAAATAAATGATAGAAGAGACAAATTTGTTTACTATTTTCAATTTTGATTTCATAAGGATAGAATCATCGTGAATTTTAAAGCTCGTGTAATTGCTTTCCACCTACCCCAATTCCACCCAACTCCAGAAAACGATGAGTGGTGGGGTAAAGGATTTACAGAATGGACTAATGTGGCTAAAGCTAAGCCACTATTTCCCGGACACTATCAGCCCCGTATCCCAGCGGATCTTGGTTTTTATGACTTGCGCTTGCCCGAAGCGCGACATGCCCAGGCTGAATTGGCCAAAGAATATGGTATAGAGGGCTTTTGTTACTATCATTACTGGTTAGGCGATGGGCGACGGATGCTTGAAAGACCTGTAAATGAGATTCTATCCAGTGGCGAGCCCGAATTCCCTTTTTGCCTTTGCTGGGCAAACCATAGCTGGAACAGCTCATGGCAGGGTACCAACACTACGTTAATAGAGCAATTTTATCCCGGATGGGAGGATCATGCGGCACATTTTGAATGGCTGCTCACTGCTTTCAATGATCGACGTTACCTAAAAATAGATGGTAAGCCGATATTTGTTATATACAATCCTGACGATATTCCAGAAGTTCACAAGGTGATGGATTATTGGCGTGAGCGAGCCATTAAAGAAGGTTTTCCAGGTCTTTATTTAATTGGTATATCACATCGTAACGAGAACTGGGATCCTAGAGAACGGGGGCTTGACGCCTCTGTTATGCAAGCCTTGCCTGCACATGATGGACGCATTCCGCGACGCTATCTTGCCACCAAGTTTAAGCTGGCATTACAAGGCAACAAACACAAACTGACCATTTGGGACTATGAGGAAATCATGGGCATACTCCTACGTAGTAATGTCGTTGATTGGCCGGATTATCCTCTGGTCTTACCCAACTGGGATAATACACCGCGTGCCGGCATGCGGGGATTAGTATTTCATAATGCTACGCCCGATCTGTTTCGCAAACATTTACACGAAGCAATTGAACGTGTTGCTGATAGAAGACAAGAAGAAAATATTGTGTTTCTTAAAGCATGGAATGAATGGGCCGAGGGGAATTATGTTGAACCCGATCAAAAATGGGGGAGAGCATGGCTTGAAGTTATTCGCGATGAAATCATAAAACCTGCAGACACTGGAAAATTAAATGTGGGGGATTAACAGTGTCAAACAGCGTCGAATAATTTTCAGTTACTAAGCAATATTCAAAAGAAGAAGTGGGACAGCACCAATCGGCTTTAACGGAATCGATACCCTCTTAAACTCGATAAAAGATTGTCTGGACTATGGGATCCACTTTAAGGAAAGTTCAAATTTAAACCTGATTCGTGGAGTTCATCGCTCGAAAAAAAATGGATAATGCGGAAGTTTTAACCCCATACAGCAGCTGGCAACTCAGGAAATAACGCATTTTTTGTCTAGCCGGAAAAATTTAAAAAATAAATCACGAATTTTCATGCGGATATTTTTGAAAAACTGCTTTTTCGTTCAGGCACTAATTAACGCTAATTCTTTATTTTTATCCCTTTTCTGAGTCATTTCTCGATCTGCGTCAACCAAATAAAGCGATGTCCTTGTACGGTAAATTCCTGTCTTTTAGCGTGGGAAAAAGAAACTGATTCAGAATTAACGCTAGTAGTCGGCATCAAATCGAAATAGTGGATTCTCCGGGAAGTCGAAGCAATTGTATCTTGGACTGTAGTTTTTCCGAGAAAGACCTCTCGCCCGGAATAATAACTAATGATGTGTGCTGCGTTCGGCGGTAATGGAGAAATAACGATATCATCGGGTTCGGAATGTCGTTTAATCTCAATAGCGACAGCTTTGAGAAAATCACTTTGTTCCAGCTGATCACCCGGTAACAGTTTAATTTGCAGAGAATACAAACCCAATAACTTGGGAACTGCTCCAGACAAAATCAAAGCCATCACAAAGACCAGTGTAACTTTTGGAGTGTATCGATCCTGGTTATGCCAGACAAATAATTTCCGTATTGCTATTGCCGCAAAAATTGCCATCGGCGCAGTGAAATAGTAAGTATGCCATAGATGAATATACACACTGCGATAGAAGATGATGCAATAACTCAAGGCCACAAAGACAAGAGTCCAAACCAAGGTGCGCGAGGCATCCCGTTCGTTACGTTCGAACCACGCACCAAACAATGCCATTAAAGGTACGGGATAAGCGTAAAGATTGTCTATTTTCCCCAAAGTTTGCATGATGAACTGCATCGGGGTAAATGTTACAGTCGCCTCAGTATATATCAACGCCAGCGGCGTATCCTTGCCAATCAGACCCATATAAGTCATACCCTGGTAAACCACACTTTCTATGCTCTGCGGGTCGGAAAGATAGGAAAAAAAACCAAAGAGACACAGCATTGCAAGACTGAATAGGGGCAAGCCCAATACGATTGGATTAATAATACGATTATTCTTCTCATACCAGCCATAATGTATGGCTAATGCAGGAACCAATAGATAGGCTGGCCAATCCGTCATGAGAGCCGCACCGAGACTTGCAAAAAGCCCGGTCAAGTAAATACCCCGCTTTGATTCCCGATAATTCAGATAACACCCTAGTGTCAACAGAATGAAGAACAGGGTCGGTGCTTCATAACCTGGTTTACGGCCAATAAAAAGTATCGCTGGTAAGGTGGCGAAAATGCCGGTCGCCAGCAGAGCTAAGCTTTCGTCATAAATACGACGACTTATGAAGAACAGTAACGTAATACTACCCAGGGTCAAAACGATAGGTAGCCCTCTTGCTGCCGCCTCGCTTTCTCCAAAAAGGACAAAACTGCCGGCCGTCAACAAGGGTAATAAGGCTGGGTGATGCTGATAATAGTGAAGTTGTGCGAGATCGGTAACCGGCATGGGCGTAGTGGCTTGCCCGAAATGAAGATTCCATATCCCGTAACGCAAATAATTTTCGGCTATCTGACTAAACAAAGCCCCGTCAGCCTCAACTATTCCCACCCACGACTGGCTGATATTGTGAGTCATCAGCAAGGCACTACCTATAAGAATAAAGGCAAGAATTACATAATTAACAGGCAGGCGTTGCTTATTCATTGACAGCACATTTTCATTTTAAAGAGACCAAAAAAACACCCAACATAATAACGCCTGCGCCCGTCCAGCGATTCCAGGTCACGGTTTCTTCCAAGAAAAGAAATGACATCAGGATACCTAACACGAAGGACAAACTGGTAAGAGGATAAATGTAGCTTAGGTCATATTTTGATAGTAAATACAACCATAACAAAGTGGCCAATGCGTAGATAATAATACCGCCGACAATATAAAAAGAACTGACAAGACTCCATAGAATATGCAGGGCACCCGAAGAAAACACACCAGGAAGTAGCGTGAGCCCTCGCTTCCAAAGGAACTGACCAGCCAGCAACAAAAAAAGATATCCCAACGTAATGAGAGTAACCTTTAGATTCACGGTGCTTTGTCGAACTTAGGATGGTTATTTTGTGTACTCTCTGAAATAGCAATATGCCGCACTAATTGAGCAAACCGAATCTCCATATCCTTGAATTTTAGATAGTACATAAACGCGATAAAAAACAATACGGTATGAGAAAGGTAAAAGAGAAGATCGGCACCACGAACTATCCCTAAATAATTTGCAATGACCGTGGCCAAATCTGGGTTAGCTGCAAAAACCATCATTAAAATCACAAACAGTACAATAAATGTTTTTCGCAATACAATCTGTTTGGGCAACACTAAAATATAAAGCAAAAAAATACTCAACAGAC